>JBHEKO010000038.1:0-18390 GCA_041859475.1 Candidatus Hydrogenedentales bacterium | reverse complement strand
TATTCCGCGCTGAGACCGTCCGGTTCGATTATGGTCAAGGGGCGTCGCATAAGCGCTGTGTCGAGCGGGGAATTTGTCGATGAAGGAGCAGCGGTTCGCGTGATTGAAGCCAGCGGCAACCGCGTTGTCGTGGAACCGGTCGCCAAGTAGCCGCGGAATGAGTCGTGAGCCGCGGCACATAGGGAGTCAATCTCAGTCGTTACGAATTGGATGACTGTTAACCAAGCGAGGTGAGAAGAATGGGCACATTTTGGGCCGTTGTCGGAATTGCAGTAGGCATCTTCGTCATCATGTTTCTGGTGATACTGGTGACGTTTTTCAACCTGTTCATTCAAGCATGGTTGTCGGGTGCGCGCGTGAGTCTGATGAGCCTGGTGGCCATGCGGCTGCGAAAGGTCAGTCCATCGGTCATCGTGCAGAACCGGATCAACGCGGTCAAGGCAGGGCTCAACCTTTCGACGGATGAGCTGGAAGGACACTACTTGGCGGGCGGTAATGTCGTGCGCGTGGTGCAGGCGTTGATTGCCGCGAACAAAGCGAATATCCCCTTGACGTTTCAGCGTGCGGCGGCGATCGACCTGGCCGGGCGCGATATCCTCGATGCCGTGCAGACCTCGGTGAATCCGAAGGTGATCGATTGTCCCGATCCGCGTCAAGGAACATCTACCGTGGCCGCCGTGGCCATGGACGGGATTCAACTCAAGGCACGGGCGCGCGTGACGGTGCGCACGAACATTAACAGCCTGGTTGGCGGCGCGACGGAAGAAACGATTATCGCACGCGTGGGCGAAGGTATCGTGACCACGATTGGTTCGTCTGCCACGCACAAGCAGGTGCTCGAGAGTCCCGACAAGATTTCCAAGACCGTGCTGCAGCGCGGGCTGGACGCGGGCACGGCGTTCGAGATTTTGTCGATCGATATCGCCGACGTGGACGTGGGCGAGAATATCGGCGCGCAATTGCAGATTAAGCAAGCCGAAGCCGACAAGCAGATTGCCCAGGCGCGCGCCGAAGAGCGCCGCGCCATGGCGTTTGCCCGCGAGCAGGAAATGCGCGCGTCGGTTGTGGAAATGCGCGCCCGCGTGACGGAAGCCGAGGCGGAAGTGCCGAGGGCGATGGCGGAAGCGTTCCGCAATGGCAATCTCGGGATTATGGACTACTACAAGATGAAGAACGTTATGGCCGATACGTCCATGCGGGAGTCCATCTCCAAACTTGAGCCGAAGGGCGACGGCGACGGCGGGAAGTAACCGCGAACGGAAGGCACACGGAAAGCCATGGATGATTCGCTGGTAAAGGTCCTTTTGTACGTCGCGGTAGGCGTCGTATTTGTCATCGGGAGCATCGTGCGCAAATATCAGGAGACTCGCGAGGTCAATCAGCGCCGCGGCGAGTCGCGCGATCTCACCCTGGAGGAGATGCCCGAGCAATTGAAACGGCTTCTACTGGGAGACGAGCCTAGTCCGGTACGTCCGCCACGCCCCAGCGAGGATGGCGTGAACGACGAGGGATGGGGGGATGTAGTGCCGCCTCCGCGGCGGCCGCAACCGCTTGAGCCGCGCGTGGCGCGTCCTCGCCAGGGTGCGCCGGTGGCGCGGCCCCAGGCAGCGCCGATTCCCCCGCTGGTAGCTCCTGTTCAACGGCAAGCACCGCCCAGTGCGAGACCGGCGGAGCAGCAGCGAACGGTAGTCCCGCAGCGGCAACCCGTGCGCCAGGCGCCGCAGCGTCCGATACCGGTGGAGCAATCCGCCCGTCAAGTGACTCCGCCGATGCGCAGGCAGGAAAAGCCGATGCAACGCCCGAGTCAACGCGACGCCGTGCGCTCGGCGCAGGTGCGCAACACCGAGGTGCAAGAAGGGCCACGAAAAGTGCCCGCCGCTGCGCCTGGACCACGTCCCGTTTCGCGGGGCGTGCGCCGGAAGATCGCGCTCTTCAAGGACATTGACGAAGTGCGCCGTGCGGTCGTCTTTAGCGAGATTCTCGGAGCGCCCAAGGCGTTCGACTAGGCGCGCCGGCGGCCTACGGCGTGGAGCCGCCGGAGCGATGAATACGCAGCGTGGAATATGCCGTCCTGTCGCAGGGCGGCATGTTCCGTTGTTTGGCACTTGGCTGGGCGAGGGGAGCGCGAAACATTTCTTGACCTGCCCGAGGCGACTCGCTACCATCACGCGCGGGGTACATGACGTAGATGACGCAGCTTCTCAAAGGACTTCGGGCACGTCTTGCGCTTCATTTTGGGGAACTAAAGGAATCGCCTGCCTTTACATGCACGCTGGAGGGATCTGACCGATGAACAAAGGAATTCTGTTCTGGGCGAGCAACATGGCGTTGATTACGGTGGCCATGACGTTCGCGATACGCGGCGACATCATGGGGGATTTCGAGACCCAGTACGTGAAGCCGTACGTTGAAGCAGGCCACGTCGAAGTAGTGCAGCAGGGCGAACCCACCTTCGTGGATAAGCTGATGGGCATCGACAAGGAGAGCGATCCGGTCAAGCGAAATCTTGGCATTATTGCAGGCGTCGCCTTCCTTTCGTTTGCACTTGTGATCGTGTTTGGCGGGCCCTTGGTCGACTTCCTTGGTATGGGCAACCTCTTGCGTGTGGCTGCTGTGTGCCACATAAGTGGCGCGATAATGACCATATTCGCTCCGAATTTCTGGTTCGTCGTATTGGCAACCTTCGTGGTAGGGATGGGAAACGGGCTTGTGGAGGCGGTGTGCAATCCGCTCATTGCCGCCCTGTACCCCGAAGAAAAGATCTATCGCTTGACGCGGTTTCACGCGTGGTTTCCCGGAGGGTTGGTCATCGGCAGTCTGCTCGCGTACGCGTTTTCCAGAATTGGACTCCCTTGGCAGGCGAAGATGGCGCTGATCCTTATTCCCTCGGTTATCTACACCGTGATGATCTTTGGGCAGACGTTTCCGAAAACGGAGCGTGTGGCATCGGGGCTTCCGTTTAGCGCGATGATCAAAGAAGCGATGGCGCGCCCTCTCTTCCTGTTGTTGCTCTGCGTGATGTGTCTGACCGCCGCAGCCGAATTGGGCACTGGGCAATGGATCTCCAATATCTACCGCGACATATTCGGAGGGAAGGAAGGAGTGCTCGCTCTTGCATGGGGCAGCATCTTGATGTACGTCCAGCGCGACTTCTTGAGCAAGTACGTCTCCCGCCTGCTCTCCCCCGTGGCGCTCATGGCTGTCACCGCGCCTGTTGCGGCGCTGGGCCTGTTCCTCTTCGGATTCGCGAAGACTCCTGTGATGTTCTTTGCGGCGGCAACGCTGGTTTATATGGGGGTTTGCTTCTGGTGGCCGACGATGCTGGGCATTGCCAACGAACGCTGCCCCAAGACGGGCGCCCTCGGGATGGCTCTCTTGGGTGGCGCCGGCAACTTTGCCACCTTTATCGCCGGTCCCGTGATTGGGCGCGTCAACGACAGCTTCGGCCCAAGCCATGCCCTCCAGGTATGGGCCATCTTGCCCGTGTTGATAGCGCTCATATTCCTGGCAGTTTACTTGCGCGACCGTTCGCAGGGCGGCTACAAGAAGGAGAAGCTGGAAGTCGTTGGCAGCTAATTGCCGCGGATTCCGGAAAGAGTTGTGGGAAGACTGTTTGGTCCTTGCGGAATGCAGTTGGGAGTTGATAGACTAGCGCTGGTTGGTGAAATATGCGGCGGCGGCTCGGGCCGTGGGTCCGCGGTAGATAGTTTCCCCGTAACCGGTTAACTGAATTGTGGAGGCGTATACATGCGCAGACTGGTGACGTGGGCCGCATTAGCAATGGGCCTGACGTTGGCGCTCCAAACCGTGGCAGAAGCCCAGTGGACGTGGACCCCTCAAACGGGCCGCTGGATCAACGTGAAGCGCTTGCCCAAAGAGACGCCCGAGCTTCAAGTTGAGTTTGCTCGCAGCCTGATGGTTCAGGGCGACCATAAGCAGGCGATTCGCGAGACGGAGAAGTTCGAAGACTACTACGGCTCTACGGAATTCGCCGACGACAATCAGTTCTTGCGCGGCGAGATTCGCATGGCGCAGGACAGTCTGCTCGACGCCGCGAAGGAGTTCCAGCAGGTCGTCACGAAATATCCGGAAAGCGACCTGTTCGAAAAGGTAATCGAAAAGCAGTACGCCATCGGCGACTTGTACTACGACAAGGGCACGAAGGGACTGGAGAAGACCGCGTGGTTGCATCCGTTCCGCAAGCGCCCCTTCAAACGCGCAATCGACGTGTACGGCATGGTGATCGACAACCAGCCGTTTACCGAGGCCGCGGCGCAGGCGCAGTACAAGTTGGGGCTGTGCCACTATACCCTCAAGGAATACACCGAGGCTGCGTTCGAGTATCAGCGCGTGGTCGAGGATTATGCGACCTCCGAATACGTGGACGAGGCCATGTACGGCTTGGCGATGTGCTATTACGATTCGTCGTTGCCTCCCGCCTACGACCAGGCCCCGAGCTTGCTCACGGTTCAAGCCGTCGACAACTTCAAAGAGAAGTTTCCAAACGATGGCCGGGTCGCGGAGTTGGAAGAAATCAAAACGAAGATGCTGAGCGCCGTAGCCGAACAGCGGCTGCGCACGGCCAAGTTCTATGAGAAGCGCCGCCGGTTTGATTCGGCAGCGATTTACTATGAGGTGGTGGTGGAGCAGTTCCCTGGCACGCCCGCCGCATCGGAGGCCCAGCAGTGGCTGGAATCACACGGACACAGCAAACGGTTCGCTTCGTGAGACGGTACGCACTGACAGTAGGTTTGTTATCCCTAACGGTTGCCGTGGGGATGTCGGGATGCGGGTATTCCACGGAAAGCTCCCTGGACCCGCAGTACCAGAGCATCTTCGTGCCCGCGTTCAAGAACATGAGCAAGGAGTACGACATCCAGGCGCCGTTGACCAACGCGGTGATACGCAAGTTTGTCGCCGATGGCCGCTTGCACGTGACGAACGAGCAAGAAGCGGACTTGGTTCTTGAAGGCGTTGTCCTCGGATACAACCTCAAAGGCTTCACGTACGACGAAGACGACGAAGTGACCAACTATCTCGTCGAAGTCACGGCGGGTGCGCGCTTAATCGACAAGAAGACGGGGAACACCTTGTGGGTGGAGCCTCGCATCAGCGGGAATACCAGCTACTATACGCGCGCTTCGGGCCAATCCTCGGATCGATTGCGCGGTAATGCCGAAGCGTTTGTTCCTACGGTTCGCTCGTTCAGTACGGAAGAGGAGAATCGGAGCGCGTCCGAGGCCCTCGAGCGTCTTGCCTCGGCGATCTTCTACCGCACCGTCGAACCGTGGTGACCATTGGACGTCCAGGAATTCCTTCAGCAGGCTGGTAACGCGGCTCCGGCCCCGGTCTATCTCTTTTGTCCCGGAAAGCAGGCGCGGGCGCGCGAGAATACATTCGAACCCGTCTTGGCGCAGCGCTGCACGGACAAGATGATTCAACTCTACGTCGATCCCGGCATGCGCGATCTCTGTTTCAACGCGTATTATGCGGACGAGGCGGACCCCTCGGAGATTGTCTCCGTCGCGCAGACGTTTCCCTTCCTGGCGGAGCGCCGGGTGGTGCTTGTCACCAACGCCGAAGTATACGAATCCGATTCCCTGTCCGCGCCGATCATGCATTACTTGGAACACACCAGCGAGACGACGCTCCTCATGTTGGTGGCTGCGCGACTTGACCGCCGAAAGGCCTTCTTCAAGGCGTGCGAGAAGCATGCGGTGGTCGTGGAGTGCCCGGAATTGCGGGAGCCGGAAGCGAAGGCGTGGGCGCGGCGCGAAATCGAGGCGCGTCAGAAGACCATCGACGGCTCCGCGTTGGATCAGCTTGTCGGGCGCACGGGCACGCGTTTGGGCGATGTGAACAACGCGGTTTCGCTGGTGTGCAACTACGTGGGCGAGGCGAGCGTCGTTCGCGTAGCGGATGTCGTGGCCGCGTGCAGTGACGTAAGCGAAGAGGAAATCTGGACGCTGACCGACGCCATCGCCGCGTCGGACACCAATAAGGCCATCCACGCCCTGCGCGAGATCATGGAGCAGGGCAAGAACGAGTTCGAGGTGCTGGGCAGCATCAACTGGCTGTTGAAGACGGCCTATATGGTCACCATTCCGAAGAGCGGACGCGTCAAGCCGTTTCTCGCGGACAAGGTGCGGCCGCTGGCCGACAAACTGGGCCGCGAGAAGTTCCGCGATGCGTTCAGGCTTTGCATGGACACGGAGATTCTATTCCGATCGACGGGCGTCGATCGCGCGCTCGCCCTTGAGCTGCTTGTGGTCAAGCTCGCCGCGCCACGCCGGGCGCCTGCACGGGTGTAGACGGAGCCCACTCCCCGGTTCACGAGCGGCAACGTGCGCTCCCTCAAAAACGAGACGAGCCGGATAGGTCCGACTCGTCCAAAGACCGTGCGGAAGGCTGAGACTCGCTATTCCGTTTCGATTCCGTACATTCCCATTGCGTGATAGCCGCTATCCACGTGAATCACGTCTCCGGTGACGCCCGACGACAAATCCGACACCAAATAGACGGCGGTCTTACCGACATCCTCAGGGGTGACGTTCTGGTGCAGGGGCGCGAACTTCTCCGTTACGTCGAGCATAAGGCGCATGCCGGGAATCGCGCTCGCGGACAGCGTGCGGATTGGCCCCGCGCTGACGCAGTTGACGCGAATCTTCTTGGCTCCCAAATCCCACGCCAGGTAGCGCGCGCAAGCTTCGAGTGCCGCCTTGGCCACGCCCATGACGTTGTAGCGCGGCACGACCTTCTCGGCGCCGTAGTACGACATGGCAATGATGCTGCCCCCGTTGGTCATGAGGGGAGCGGCCTCGCGGGCGACCGCCACGAGCGAATAGGCGGAAATGTCGAGGGCCAAGGCGAAATTGGCGCGCGGGGTTGTCAGGAACTGATCCCGCAAGTCGTCCTTCTCGGCGTACGCCACGGAGTGGATCACGAAGTCGATGGCGCCCCACTGCGATGCAAGAGCAGAAAAAAACGCCGAAATCTCTTCGTCATTCTGTACATTGCATGGGAGGACGGGAGACCCTGGCATCGACTCGTCCACAAGCTTGCGAACGCGCCGTTCGAGTGACTCGCTGAGATAGTTGAATGCTAGTTCCGCGCCCTGAGCGGCGCAGGCTTGGGCGCACCCCCAAGCTATCGATTTTTCGTTTGCGACTCCAAAGACCACCCCCCGCTTGCCGGACAGTAACCGCTCAGACATTGCTTCTCCTTTACGTGAAATTAGGGACGGTTATCTTAACGAATTGCGAAAGCCAATTAAAGGGCAACGGGCGGTCTTGGCGTTCTTACGGAAATGTAATTAGCTAGATTGTTGACTACGCGGGCGTTGCTTTTATTGGCGGTTCTCGCGGCTCCAATTCAAGCTCATACAACCCTAAAGAATTCTGTAGCAAGCGCTTAAGGTTATCTAGCGCGAATCACACAAACTTGGCATATGATTTGTACAACAGAGTTGGCCTTTCACTGGGAAAGGTCAGCGAAAAGAACGACACTTTGCGGCCATACGATGCACGCCGGTACACTAAGGTTGTATCAGGCAGTGCAATGGCCGCTAACCGTAGGGGTTTGGTGCTCGCGGCAACGCCGTCGCATTTCGAAGCATTTTCCGAGCGCGGCGTGTAGCCACGAACGCATCGTGGCCGTTATCCAAACGGCAACAAGGCGACAGGTCCGCGCGATGAGACTGCGAAACGATCGGGCAATGCCGGATCTCCAGCCCCGTGGAGAACGCAACATGAAGCAAGGTTATCTGATTGACATGGATGGCGTCATTTACCGAGGACACGAACTGATTCCGGGGGCCGACCGTTTCATCCGGCGGCTGTTGGACGAGGGAGTTCCGTTTCTGTTTCTCACCAACAACAGCCAGCGTACGCGCCGCGATGTGGCGAAACGGCTGCACCGTATGGGACTCCCCGTGGAAGAGCGGCACGTGTTTACGTGCGCCATGGCGACCGCGCGCTTTCTGGCGAACCAGAAGCCTCACGGCACGGCATACGTCATCGGCGAAGGCGGGTTGTTGCAGGCGCTGCACACGAGCGGCTATGCCATCGTGGAGAGCGAGCCGGACTATGTTGTCATCGGCGAAGGCCGCACGCTGACTCTGGAGTCGATCGAGCATGCGGTTCGCTTGGTCGTCAACGGGGCCAAGTTGATCGCCACCAATCCCGACCCCAACTGCCCGACCGCGGACGGCGTGCGGCCTGGCTGCGGGGCCATCGCGGCAATGATCGAGTCGGCGACGGGCGTGCCCGCGTTCAGCGTGGGGAAGCCGAGCCCTATCATGATGCGCGCCGCGCGGAAAGAACTCGGCCTCTCGGCGGAGGAGACCACCATGATCGGCGACACCATGGAGACGGATATCCTGGGAGGCGTACAGATGGGTTATCGAACGATTCTCGTGCTCTCCGGCGGAACGAAAGAGGGCGACCTCGGCCGTTTCGCCTACCAACCGGACCGGATCGTGGGTTCATTGGCCGACCTCTGCGACGAAAACCTGATGCAACCAGCGGCCTAGTGCCCGACGCGGGTTCGTAGCCTGCGCGTTTCGATAGTACCGCGACGTAGTACTCGAAGACCCGGCGTTCTTCTCGAAAGAGTGGATGCCGGGTTTTCGGGTGTCCGGTCTCACGAGTCGGCACCCCCTGGCGGCTGGCTCGAAATAGGGGCGAGGGGCGAAGGGGAGTTTGCAATTTGAACATTCAATGTTAAAATTGCATGAACACCAGGAGGCCAGCCATGATCCCCCGGCATCTCGCAAGTACGCTCATCCGCTCCGCCAAACACTATCCCGTTGTGACAGTGACCGGGCCTCGCCAGTCCGGGAAGACGACCCTGGTCCGTGCCGCGTTCGATAAGCACGAGTACGTTTCCTTGGAGAATCCGGACGAGCGGAACTTTGCGACAGAGGATCCCCGAGGTTTCTTGAATCGGTTTCGCGGTCCCGTGATCTTCGATGAGGCGCAACGCGTTCCAAGTCTGTTCTCCTATCTCCAAGGAATTGTCGACAAAGAGGACCGCGCAGGGCATTTCGTGTTGACGGGGTCGCAGAACTTCCTTTTGTTGAACACGATTAACCAAAGCTTGGCTGGCCGTACCTCGGTGCTCCATTTGCTCCCTTTGACGTGCAGCGAAGTTGCGAGACGAAAGCCGCTGGCAGCGAACAGAATAGGCCGCGATATCCGAAAGACGACAGAGATGGACGAAGATCTGTTTCAGGTCATGCACCGCGGGTTCTATCCGCGCATTCACGACAAGAAGTTGGACGCCCAAGACTGGCTTCGCAACTACACCCAGACCTACCTCGAACGTGATGTGCGCGAGATCGTGAATGTCGGCGACCTAGAAACCTTCGGGCGCTTTCTTAGGCTGTGCGCGGGCCGCTGCGGGCAATTATTGAATGTCTCGGGGCTGGGAGCGGACTGCGGGATTAGCAGTGTCACGGCACGGCGTTGGCTTTCAATTCTGGAGACCAGTTTCATTGTGTTTCTGCTTCGTCCGCATCATCGCAATTTCAGCAAGCGACTCGTGAAATCGCCAAAGCTCTACTTCTTCGATACAGGTTTGCTCTGTTACCTGCTCCGCATTCGATCGCCGGAAGAACTCCGTACGCACGCTCAACGCGGTTCCATTTTCGAGTCGTTCGTCATCTCGGAGGCGGCCAAACATCGTTACAACAGTGGAGTTGAACCCGATATGTACTTCTGGCGGGATTCGGCAGGAAACGAGGTAGACCTCATTCTCGACTGGGAAGACAAGCTGCAAACCGTCGAGATCAAGTCCGGCGAAACCGTGGCGGCCGACTTTTTCAAAGGTCTCGAATATTGGCGTGGACTCGATAAGGAAAGCCAGGGTCAAGCGGCGCTCGTATACGGCGGCGATGGCTCCTACAAGCGGCAGGGTGTGACGGTGTGTTCGTGGCGCGATTGGGCGTAAGGGGGATCGACCTATGCTCGTGATGGAAGTGCGCGTAAATGGAAAGCTTCTGGCGGTCGCTGGACGAGAGGATATGAGCGTGCTCAGTGCCACCCTTACGGCAGTCGGCGTACTCGGGATGGCTTCGCGCGGAACTCGCGGCATAGAGAAGGGATATTCCGTGGACCTGCATGTCGGTGGTCTTGCCAAGGGCAAAGAAGGGCGGGCCGACGAGTACCCGCGCTGGATACCTCGTCGTGCCTTAGTCGCCGGGGACACCGTTACATTCCTGTGTCGCGAGTCGGACTCGGCGGATGTGCCTATTGTCGCAAGTGAATGCCCGGAGTCACATCCGCACAGCGCCACGCTGACGAAGGATGCAATCCTTGCTTTTCAGGTGGAAGTGAACGGAAAGCGATGGGCACGGGCAGGCCGCGACGATTTGTGTGTGCTCACCGTGGGACTGTCTGCGCCGGGCCTGAGCCATACGAAAACCTCACCTCATGGAAGTCGCACAGAAGTGTACTTTCATGTAGGCGGACTGGCGCTTGGCGATGAGGATAAAGACAACAGGCATCTACAGTGGCCGGGGTGCGGATTTCTATCTCCGTGGGATGCGAAAGTCACTGTTCGCGTGTTGACGACGGATGGCTTCGATCCTCCGCTCGACCCATCGATCAATCCTGTGTTGACCAAGAGAATGCTCGACGACTACGAAAGGCTGGAACGCTATGAAGCGAATGATAAGGGCCGGAAGCTACGGCGGGCGACGCAGAGGAGAATCTGCAATCGTATGAGGTTGACGCGGATCAAAATGCGGGTTCGCTGAGCGTTCGTCGGTTAGCTGTATACATTCGAGTGCAGACTGGGAACACTGGGGGGGGCATGAAGAAACGGATCGTTCTAGCAACAGCCATTTTGCTTGTGAGCATGGTGGTGGTGTCGTACCTTTTTCTGTTTGGGAAACTGTTTCCGTATTCGCCGATCATTGTCGGGTTCACGAAACACGAACAGTCCAATTCGGTGGTCTATGTGCAGAACGGGGCGAACTTCACCGACTATGATCGCGTGAATGCCCTGATTCCCAACGTAGAACGCTTTCACGAACTGAAGTTCAAGCGCAAGGCGAGGCTGTTCATCTTTCGCGACAAGGCAGCCTACCTGCAACGGTCTATCTCCAACGCGCGCTTCTGCGCATTTCCGAACGGCAGTGTCGTAATATCGCCCTGGGCCTTGGAGGAAGACCGCGATGGGAAGATTTCGTTGGACATCTATCTGACGCACGAACTGTCGCACGCGTTGCTTCTTCAGCAAACGGACCTGTACCACGCATACAAGTATCCCCATTGGCTTCGCGAGGGAATCGCTACCTACGGCGCCAATCAGATGGGGACCTCCTTCTATCCGAGCAAGGAAGAGACTTATCGCCTAATTCGCCAAGGCAATTTCATGCCGCCCGAAGACTTTCAGACCAGCCGAGAAGACAAGGTCACGACCGATGTGGAGTACAAATCTCCTTTCTTCTACTCCGAGTTCGCGTGCATGGTCGACCGCTTGATTGAGACTCAGGGAAAGGAGAAGTTCCTTGAGTACATGAAGGGATTGCTCAAGGATTCCGACAATGCGCGGGTGTTCAGAGCGACGTACGGAGTGGATTTCGAGAAATTTGTCGCGGAATTCAGGGAGTCGGTATTGAAGGGAGCGCCCGCTTAACGCGGCGTTGCTTCCGCTTCGAAGAGGCAGCGGCGGGGACGACTCGGTCAGCGCCGGCTACGATTCTGTTTCCGGCTTTGCCGCGGATTCGGAAATGGCATCGGCGGGCATATCGCTGACTCGCGCCTTCGATTCGCGCTCGGATTCGGCGAGCGCGGAAAAGCCCGGCAACGTTGATGCGAACGAACTCATCATCGCCATCTGCTTGAGAAACTCACGTCGTTTGGGATCGAATTGCTTCATGGTCGTGCCGCTCCAGGACAAAGAACTAGCCACCAGGATCTGTGGTATTCTGTGTACTCAGGCTACGACTTGGTTACAGCCCATCAGGTTTCGCTAGACGGAGCACGCATGGCTTCACCGGGCAAGAAGTGGGAATTCTGACCACGATGATGCTGGCGGCGCCGTGCAGTTCTGCTGGCTCAAGGGTCGGCGCGCTGCATAAGTTCAAGCGCATCAATCGTTGAAGAGCAATCGCTTGTTCGGGCACA
Source organism: Candidatus Hydrogenedentales bacterium (assembly GCA_041859475.1). Classification (GTDB taxonomy): domain Bacteria; phylum Hydrogenedentota; class Hydrogenedentia; order Hydrogenedentales; family SLHB01; genus JAIBAQ01. The sequence continues at coordinate 6,259 of JBHEKO010000038.1, read as the reverse complement.
AAGGTTGCTATTGCTCATGCATGCACGAGATCAACTTGTGCTTTGTTGAGCGGGAGAATGGGATATGGGGAAAGAACGGTTCTACTCTCCGGAGGAAGTCACGGCCATCGTGGCCAACGCGCTACGGCGGCATCGTGACAGTGAGGCCATCAGTCACGACGTGCTCTTGGAAACAGCGGCGGAATTGGGGATTCCGCGACACGAAGTCGAAGAGGCTGCGCGGCATCTGGCCACGGAACGCGATATGGAGCTGGCCGCCAGGAAATGGCTGGCGCGGCAACGGCGAGAGTTTCATAACCACCTTGTTTCCTATGGAATTGTGAATGCGTTTCTGATGGTCGTCGATTTCACGATGTCCGGAGGGGTGTGGTTCTACTGGTGCCTCGGCGGTTGGGGTATCGGCCTCGCGTTTCACGCCTACAGCACCTTCTTCCCCGACCCGGAAGAAGTCGAAAAGGGAGCGCGGAAGATCCTGGCGAAAGAGCGTCAGAAGAACCGCGTGATGACTATGCTTGGGTTGGGTGAACGATAAGTGTGCGGCAAACAACCGAAACGACCGAAACGACCTAAATGAGGATGCATTCCACCGGTCCTTTGGATCCTTTGGGCCGAAGACGACTATCAACGAACGGCTGCCCTTAGTCCTCTAATGGCAACGGCGGCGTGGAGCAGTGAACTCCACGCCGCCGATTTTGTTGCTGTCTTTGCCTAGACGGTCTCGGGGACCACGTAGGGTTCGCGGTACTTGCGAGTCAAATACTGCGAAGCTTCATCGTCTCCGACGATCTTCTCGGTGGCCGGATCGAAATCGAAGGAGCGTCCGACGCGCGTCGAAATGAGGCCCAGGTGGCACAAGGCCGCGGAGAAGTGTCCCTCCTCAACGGGCGCGTTCAGCAGTTCCGGCTTGCGCTCGCGAACGGCCTGGATGAAGTTCGCATAGTGGTCGCCGCCCTCATCGCCCTTTTGTGCCGGCTCTTTCTTGTCACCCTTGAAGATCTGGTAGGACGAATAACTGTCGATGACCATGTAGCCATCCGACCCATAGAAGAGAATGCCGATCTTGGCGCCCTTCTCGTCGTTGGTATCCCACGCGCGTACTTCGAACTCCAGCATCTTGCCCTTCGGGCCGTCATTGGGGTACAAGAACGACGTCGTGATGGTATTGGGCACTTCCTTGTCGTCGTCCCACAAGAACATGTGTCCCATTCCGGACACCTTCGAAGGCAGGCCTACGCCGAGCCCCCAGCGCGCAACGTCCATCTGGTGCACGCCCTGGTTGCCGATATCGCCGTTGCCGTAATCCCACATCCAGTGCCAGTTGTAATGGAAGCGATTCGGATTGAACTCATGGACCGGCGCAGGGCCAAGCCATCTGTCGTAATCGACGGCCGCAGGCACTGGGCCGTTCGGCTTCTTTCCGATGTCGCCGCGGCGCTTGTAGCAGAGTCCGCGCGCCAAATAGACTTCGCCAATCGCGCCGTCGCGAAGGAGCTTGACGGCTTCCTGAATACCCTTGCTGCTTCGAATTTGCGTGCCGTGCTGCACGATGCGGCCGTACTTGTTGGCAGCCTCGACCAGCTTGCGCCCTTCGAAGACGTTGTGGGAGCAAGGCTTCTCGACATAGACGTCTTTGCCCGCCTGACAAGCCCAGATTGCCGCGAGAGAGTGCCAATGATTGGGAGTCGCGATCGAGACGATGTCGATGTCCTTATCGTCGAACACGCGCCGCATATCCGTCTCGAACTTCGGCTTCTTCCGCGGCGTCGCGGGCGGCTTGGGATTTGTGAAGAAAGCTTCCGCTCTCGGCTCAAAGAGGTTTTCGTCGATGTCGCACAACGTGACTACTTCCACGTTGTCCTGGGCCAAAAAGCCCTGGAGGTGATCCTTGCCTCTGCCGTTGATTCCGATGCACGCCACGCGCAGGCGATCGTTCGCGCCTGCCCATGCCGTGCTCGACGCCGCCAAGGCGCCGATGCCGGCCGCCGCCGTGCCTTTCATGAATGACCTTCTCGATACCGTGTCCATGGCGATCTCCTGGGTTGCTCCACGCCGGGGCGGGATTTTGTACATGTGACTCCACATGCTACTCCATTTGGCCGGACGGGCGCTACCTCGGGTTAGCCTCGGCTAAGCCTTGAGTCAGGCCAATCCCATCGCGCCTTGAAAGGCAGGGCGTTTTCGCCGAAATCGCCGTCTTACCACCCGCGGAGTAGCGGAATCCCGGATCTGCCCGGCGAGGCGTGCGCCCACGCTCGGCAAAAGACTTGACAGAATCCTACGCTGTGTAGTAGATTCTAACTACGACACGTAGGAGGTTGAAGCCGTGACAAAGCCCGCACAGACCAGCCAAGCCGAATTCACCGTTTTGGAGACCCTCTGGGAAGAGGGGGAAGGAATCGTCCGGGAGATTGCCGCGCGGTTGGAAAAACGCGGACACGCCTGGGCGTACACCACCGTCCAGACACTGCTCAATCGCTTGGAAGGGAAGCGATGCGTCGAGCGCGATGTGAGTGGGGCTGCGCATGTGTACCGGGCGCGGGTCTCGCGGGAAGACGTGTTGGAGCAGCGCCTGGCAGAGTTGGCGGACCAGTTGTGCGACGGGGCATCGTCGCCGTTGGTGATGACCCTGGTGCGGAATCATCGTTTCAATCCGCAGGAGATAGCGGAGCTGCGGAGTCTGTTGGATAAGGCGGAAAGCGCGGGCCTGGACGAGCTGGGTGGAAAGCGTCGTAAAGGTAAGTAACGCTTGAGATACTGCCAGGCCGAAGAGCCGGCTGGAAGCCGGCGGTACACCGAAAGAGCTCGGACTTAGTCAACCGCTTGAGTGTGAAAACGATGCCGGCGTTGTCGGCTGGGAGGGATAGGGATGTACTGGTGGATCGTTCAACATCTGATCGTCGTCACTGCGCTGGCGACACTGGTGCTTGTAGCGGGGCGCGTGTTTCGTTTGAGCCCTGCCGTTCGCCACGCACTGTGGGTGGTCGTGCTCATCAAACTCATGATGCCGCCGGTGATCGTGTGGCCGTGGGCCATGCCGCAATATGCCCCAGCGGCGCTGTCCGCGCCGGGGACGACAACCATCGTGGACGTATCGGAGATTGCCCTTGAGCCGGACGATGTCGCCGTGCCCTTGGCAAAGACCGGCCCTGAAGCAGCCGTCTCCAGCAGCGCCGCCACGGTCTCCGCGTTGCGCTGGACAACGGAGAATCACCGCTCACTTGTGCTCGGTTTGTGGTGCGCGGGTAGCGTCATCGTCGCGGGGATTCACTTCGGTCGCATTGCGCGGTACCGGCGGTACGTCGCGAAACGCCAGGAAGTGCCGCAGTGGATCGTAGACGAGACGCGCGCGATTGCGGACCGGCTGGGCGTGGCCGCGCCCGCCACGTATGCCGTGCACGGGCTGCACTCGCCGTTGGTGCATCACTTCGGGCGGGCCGTGTTGTTGATCCCTCGGGCGCTGCTGGACCTCATCCCGCGCGAGCGGTGGCAGTGCATCCTCGCGCACGAGCTTGCGCACCTTCGCCGAGGCGATCATGTCGTGCGGTGGCTTGAATTGATTGCGGCAATTGTGTGGTGGTGGAACCCTGTGCTCTGGCTGGTGCAGCGGAATCTCCACGAATCCGCCGAAGAGGCCTGCGACGCGTACGTTGTGTGGGCATTGCCCAATAGCCGCCGCGTGTACGCGGAGACGCTGATCGATGTGTCCGAGTTGATATCTCGAAAGGAGGTTCAAGTGACGGCATTGGGGATTCGAAACGGTGTGCGCATGGACTTCGAACGGCGCCTGGAGCATATCCTGCACGGTACGTTTATGCCGCGATTGGGTTTCACGGCGCTGATCACGCTCGCTTTAATCCTTGGATTGACCCTCCCCGCATGGACGCAAAGCGATGCGGCAATAACTCCGCCGGCTGCAACCGCACCTGCCGCTGAGCCAGCGCCTGCACTACCCGCGCCTGCGACGGCGAGTGCGCCCGAGACGGCCAAACCCGAGCCGCCCGCAAGTGGACCCCACGAGAAGACGGCCTTGGAGATTGCGCTCGACGCGCCCGTAAACCTTGAATTCCAAGACACACACGTTGCCGACATTTGCGAATTCACCGCGGAGTATGTCGGGATTAATGTCGTCCTTGACTTTCGCTTCATCCAGCCCAAGTCGCATGCGCGTCCAGCTGGAGCGTCTGCTGATGCGGCCTCTGGAACGGGGCCAGAGCAAAGAGCGCCCGAATACGTACCCGCTGCGAAGTACGTAACCGATGGCATGGTGCCTTACTTACAGCTAAAGGACATTCCCTTGAAGGATGCGTTACAGGCGTTGCTCGCGCCGCTGGAACTCACCTATGAAGTCCACCCGGAATTCCTTTGGATTACGGCCAAGACGCAACTCGGGAAAGATGACTTCAGCAATCCAGTGCCGGCCGGTGCGGAAGTGAACAGGGTATTGGACGCATCCGTTTCCATAGAATTCCAGGATGAGCATTTGGTGAATATCTCGGAGTTCATCTCGGAGTATCTTGGCGTGAATATTGTCGTCGACAAACGGGCAGTCCGCGCGCCGATGCCTGCGCCCCAGCCCACGTTGAGCCAAGATCCACCCGTTCCGATCAAAGACGGCGACCGGGTCGTATGCACTGGCTATGTGCCCTACATCAAAATGGATGACGTCTCCGCGCGCGAGGCGATTAAGGCGCTGTTGGTCCCTCTTGGTCTCTACTACAAGCTTGGTCCGGGCTTCGTATTCATCAGTACGCCCGAGTTGCTGAAGACCACGGAATTCGCTCCGTCAAAGCAGGAGGAGAAGGCAGAGGCGAAAATACCTGCGGCCGACAAATCGAACCAAGATGCCGCCAAACCGGTTGAAAGCACACCCGAGGCGCGCGTCGAACGCGATGAACGCATGAAACATGAAATGGAGACGTTGACGTTGGCTGTCGGAATAGACACGCTGAAGAAAGCCCAAGCTGAATTGGAGGAAGACAACGACAAACAAGCATTGGCCAGTTTTCGCGAAGCCATCGCAGTCTTCTCTCAAGAGGGCGTCGAGTCCAAAGAGCAGAAGGATGGCGCTCAGCGCATGGTGAACCGTATTATCAACAGGGCCCTTGACGAGGCTCAGGACAAGCTCGACGAAGGTGACCGTCAGTTAGCGAGCAACGAATTCGAACCCGCTTTGGCTGCGTTCAAAGGTGTTTCCGCAGTTCTGGACATAGTCCCCGCCGACGCTCACCAAAAGCAAAGGGAGCAAAAATCCAAACTTATTGAACTATCCCTGAATAAGCTGGTGGAAATCGAAAAGGTCAAGCGCGCGTGGGAAGAGGCGCAAAAGCGGCAATAGGAAGAAGTCATCTCCATTATCTCCTCCCATCTCCATATTCCCTTCAAGATTTGACTCGTAGGCCTGCCCTCGGCTTGCAGGTGTCCATTCGCAAATTTGACGCGTTCGGCCTCCGCCGATTCGTGTTAGAATATGGGCATGGTGAAGCAAGGCCCAACGCGAATTGGCAGACGCAGACGATGGCCATGGTTACTCGGCGGCGTGGTTGTCGTGCTCGCGGTTGCCTGGCCTATCGTCGAACGGCTCATCGACGCCGATCGTTACCTGCCGATGGCCACGAAGGCGGTGGAAAAGGCGACTGGCCTCCCTGTCTCGGCGAAGCACATCGACATCGCCCTCTTCCCCACACCTTCCGCGCGCGTGCTCGACGTAGACGCCGGCGATGCTGAGTTCAATGCGCACTGCGAGTCGGTCTCCGCGTATGTGAAGCTGGGAAGCCTCGTGCGCGGCACGCTCGATGTCTCGGACGTGACCGTGAGCGGTGTGACCGTGAGGTTGCCGGAGACCCCGTCGAAAACGAGTGAACGCATCCGGGCGATCGGCCCCAAGGAACCGAAACAGGACGAGGCCGGAGCCGCGCCGCGATTGTCGGTGTCGCGCGTTTCGGTCGAGGATGTTCGCGTGTTTATCGGGACCGCGACGGAGCCAGTGGCCGAGGGCGCTGTGATTGTGTCCAACCCACTAAGCGACACGATCGTCATTGATGCGGATTTGAACACCCCTCGCCTTGGGCAGGACGCCCACCTGGCGGCGCAGGTGACACTCGCGCGAGGACAGGAGTTCGGCATCGGCGTCAAGGGAACCGTCAAGGCCACGTCCATCGAGACGGCCACCTTCATACCCGGCGACGCTATCCCCGATGGAACGGCGACCCTCACGGCGACGCTGGACAGGACAGGTCCCAAGACCTATCTCGTCGACATT
>JBHEKO010000561.1:0-4552 GCA_041859475.1 Candidatus Hydrogenedentales bacterium | reverse complement strand
CAACTACAAGACGCTGGGAGACGTGCAAGGATTGTTTGCTCCGCCCTATGTGAGCTCGGATTTCCGCCTGCGCCTGTTGGTGGACGGGCAACCGCTTACCACCGAGAGCGGCTATTGGCAGACGCATCACGTGTCCGTTGGGAAGACACTCGGAGGCATAGCGTATTCGGCGGACTGCACCCTTCTGTACGGTACACGAGTGCTGGTCATTACCATGACCCTGGATTCCGTTGACAGCGAACGCGAGATCCCCGTCGAATGCGTGGTCTCGGGAACCTTGGACGTCAATAACGCGTGGGAATTCTCGCGCCCCCAGAGCCAAACTGTCACCACCCCTGAAGTCGAGGGCAATCTACTGACACTGGCGCAGGGCGAGAATGTCATTTCGGTCCTTCCGGGCGGGGACGGCACGTGGGACAAGGCAGCGCTATCCTGGAAAAGCAGTGTCGCTGTTCGGAAAGGGAAACCCGCAAGCGTTCACGTTGTGGTGTCGGTTGGTCCGCGGGCGGAGGCGGTCCAAGCGTGCCGGGGAATCGTGGACGGAGGGATTGAGAAAGCCGTTCTCGATGCGGACGAGGAGCATACGCGGCGCGTCCGGGGGCTTGCTCTCCCCCGTTTCGCCAGCGACAACCACGAGCTTGAAGCCCTTTACAGCCGTTCTCTGGTTCACGCTATCACCAATCGCTGGGACGTTCCCGAGTTCAAATTGAACCCCTATTACTCGACCGGGAGTATCAAGGGAGGGTGCGTCTGCAATTACCTCTGGAACTTCGGCGAGAACTGGGAGACGATGCCCCTCTTCGACCCGGAAGCTTCCAAGACGCACATCAAACAGTTCCTTTCTATTGACTTGACGAAGCATTTTGCCTTCCTTCCGCTCGCAGGGGACGGCTTCGGACCGTGGTATATGGTTAACCAAGAGAAGATCCTCGGTCTCATCTATTATTATGTGTTGCTCACGGGCGACACGGCGTTCCTGGACGAGAAAGTCGGGGACAAGACCATTTTCGAGTTGGTCCTCTACCACGCAACCGTCCTGGACGACGCGACCAAACCGGTCGCGCTCGTCGACTACGGGCCGTCGAACAGCCACCTCGAACTGCGTCGCGAATACGCTTATAACCACGTCATGCCCGACTTGAACGGGCGGCGTTACGCCAACTACGTGTATGCGGCGCGCATTGGCGAGATGGCGGGTAAGCCCCAGCCGCAGTTGCTTGAGCGGGCCGAGCAGCTCAAGCAGGTGTTGAACGCCGAGTTGTGGGATCCCCAGGCGAAGTGGTTCGCCTTCCGCAACGCGAAGGGCGAGAAGGAGCTTCGATACACCTGCCAGGTCTTCAAGCTGTTCAATAGCGCCGTGTTGACGCCCGAGACCGAGGCCGGGCTGCTGTCGCACCTGAACCCGAATGAGTTCCTTGGCGACTACGGGTTGCACAGCCTGTCCAAGCTCGACCCGGCCTACGACCCTGCCGATGTCGACAACGGCGGTCCGGGCGCGTGTACCTGCTTTCCGCCGCAAATCGCCGAGCGCCTCTACAAGTCCGGTCATGCCGCCGAGGCGGACGATGTGGTGAAACGAATCCTTTGGTGGGGGCAGCGCTTGCCGTATTGGGGCGACTCGCTCTATGCCGACCGCCCCGACTACCGGAAGGACACGCCGTTGCAGTGCACGTTCGACGGGCTTACCGTCGCCCAGTGCATCATCTTCGGCATGTTCGGGATCGCGCCTCATGCAGACGGTTCAATCTCGATTTCGCCGCATCTGCCCCCGTACGCGCAGCAGATTGAACTGGGAGGCATGCAGATTCGGGGGCACACGTTCTCCATTTCCGTCAAGGGCGACCAGTACACCGTGACCGAAGGAAAGCACGTTATGCGTTCGCCACTGGGAAAACCAACCGAGCTTCCCGCCCGGTCCCGGTAGCCCGTGTTTGCGGATGCGTCAGCTTAAGAGCTACACTCTGCGCGCAAAGGCACTGGTGACCGCTACGGTCAAAACTGGAACGTGTGAAGGAGTATGTTTATGCGTCATATTAAGGCTCTATCTAAGGTCTCTATGCCCGCACTTGCTGGAGTCCCCGCTAGCCCCAGCAGTTGTCTGGATTATCTCTTGCAGGGAGACCTTTCGACCTTCAAGGAATGCAAAGTGGACAAGAACCACTAATCGTCCGGCCTTGTTAAGACTCCGACGCCGCCCTGCAACTCGCCTTGCGGGGCGGTGTTGCTTTGGATCCAGGTCGCGGCGCGCGGCACCCGAGGAACGCAGATATGTCGCATTTCGCTCGGAGAAAGTTGCCCCTTTCGCAGTTTTAGGCTAGCATGGCGGGGCAAGGAAATCTGGTGACCTTCGGGTCAAAAATGACGAAATGTGGAGGACTATGCCTGTGCAACACATCAAAGCGATGTCGAAGAAGACGATGCCCGCGCTCGCCGGTGGCAAACCAAGTGATTGTCTTCAGTATCTCTTGGATACTGGTGACTTCTCGGGCTTCAAAGAGTGCAAAGCCAGCAACAAGGACCAAGCCTAGGCAGGGATTCTGCACGAGCAGCCCGCCCGTGAGTATTCGTCATGGGTGGGCTGTTTCGAAATGACAAAAAGCCGCATGAGAGGAATTTGCCAATTGGGCGGTTTCGTGCTATCATTTCGTCAACTTTGGAAGCGATGTATGTGTAATTCGATGCAATTTACGAGCTTGCTACTCCCACTCCTCCTTGTGGAGGAAAGCAGGCTCGTTGTGCCTCGAATTATCTAATTAATCACCGGTAACGGTTTAGATAGAGGCCACGGGCCCAGGCCCGTGGCCTCATTGTTTTTTCCGGGAGTTACGTTTAGCGATTGGTTCGAATGCGCGCCGTTCGACGGTGCGCCGGTCTCACCCGATAGCGGGTGGCCAGGAAAGGAGGTGGTTTCTTATGGATTTGGGGCTTGTTTCGCTCTGATCCACGCGCTCGTGCCTTTGCGTTTCCGACGGTCTTGAGTCAATGAAGAACCAGTCACGCAAAGGAGAATTGAGTCATGTCCAAGCACGTACGCTTTTTTGATACCACCATGCGCGACGGCGAGCAGACGCCGGGCGTGCATATCACTGCCGACCAGAAAATTGAGATTGCCCACGCCTTGGAGGCGTTCGGCGTCGCTACCATCGAGGCCGGGTTCCCGGCGTCGTCGCCGGGCGATTTTGCCGCGGTGGCACGTGTCGCGGAGACGGTGCGCCGCTGCGAGGTAGCAGCCCTGGCCCGGTGCGTCCCCGGCGATATCGACGCGGCGGCCCGCGCCCTGGAGCACGCCATCCACCCGGTTATCCATGTATTCCTGGGCGTATCCGACGTCCACCTGACCCGGAAGCTGGGCATTACGCGATCCGACGCCATTCGCACCATCGAGACTTGCGTCCAACAGGCGCGGCAGTACTGCGAGCGCGTTCAGTTCAGCGCCGAGGACGCGTCGCGCACGGACCGCATCTTCCTGCGGCAATGCGTGGAAACCGCCGTGAATGCGGGGGCAACGCGCATCAACATTCCCGATACCGTAGGCTATGCGATGCCGCACGAATACGCCGACCTGATTGCGGACATCGTGCGGTTCGTGGAAGGACGGGCCATCGTCTCGGCGCATTGCCACGACGACATGGGGATGGCCACGGCGAACTCCGTCGCGGCGGTTGAGGCGGGCGCGCGCCAAGTCGAAGTCACTGTCAACGGCATCGGCGAACGCGCCGGGAATGCGTCGGCGGAACAGGTCGCGGTTGTGCTGGCCCTGAAAGCCGTCGCGGAGACCGGCGTTGACCTGTCGCGCATTACCGCGATCAGCCGGCGTGTCGCGGAGATTACCGGCGTGCCCGTGCAGCCGAATACGCCCATCGTCGGGGCCAATGCCTTCGCGCATGCCTCGGGCATTCACCAGGATGGGATCATCAAAGACCCGGAGAACTACGAGTTCGTCCCGCCAACTCTGGTGGGTGCGCCGGGACACAAATTCGTATTCACGGCGCGATCCGGGCGCAGGGCCATCGCGCATCGCGCCGCAGCCATGGGCCGCACGCTGGACGCCAAGACGGTCGATGCCGCCTATCGGGATTTCCTGCAAGTCGCCGAGCAGCGGCGCGGGGAAGTGCCCGACGAGGAGATTGCGGCGATCATCCAGCGGGTGGCCTGCGTGTAGAGAAGACTGGAACCGGGGAACCTTTCTTCTTGCGAATGGAAGAGAGGTTCCCCGCTACTCCTTCTTCTGGCGGGCGAGCCAGCGCATCGCGGCGCGTATGTCGATGGAGTGTCCGCCCTCGAACACGGTGATGCGCGACGGGCCCGCGGAACGTTGGAAGAGCATGGTGTAGGTGCGCCAGGGTTGGTTGCGCCGTTCAGCGCGGAGCTCGGCAGGCACCGTCTGTCGATCTGTAAATGCGGTGATTTGCGTATCGGTTAGCCGCTTGCCGGAAAGGCCGTTGGCTTCCGCGAGGGCGTTGAAAGCCCATAGGCCGTGGTGCACGGGCACGCTGCCGGTGTAGCCGTCGTGAATGCCCACACCGATGTCGACAGGAAGCCCTTTGGCGTT
>JBHEKO010000117.1:0-10334 GCA_041859475.1 Candidatus Hydrogenedentales bacterium | reverse complement strand
GATCGTTTTGGAAGTGACCGAACCTACCCCCATGTCGTATACAACGACGTAGTTGGATTTAATCCATTCCTCTCATCGATGCACCAGTGGACCGTATCGGTTGACTTTGTGAGTTGTAACGCTGGCTTCCAGTCGGCTCTTAGCCTAAACGCAGGACTTCGTGACTCCCAATTTCGGTTGAAACGAACTACTAGCTTCTGCTATCTCGCGCGTTGGTTCCGGCGATATGTGTGGCCGTGCAGGGACTAAAGGCGCGTGAGGGATGCGGATGTTTCGCTCTGACCTCCCGTGTATTTCCATCGTCGGATGCGGTTGAGTGCCTTCCCATCTTCCTCGTTGAGTAGCCACGACGTCCAGTCGCCAGAAGCGCCCTTCGCAGAGCACTCGGATCTGTCTGGTAGAAACGCGGCGAAGGTTCGAACTCCTCCTAAAGCTCACGGCGACACGTCCACAGTCTGCCCGGCGCGCAGGGCAATCTCTTTCACTTCGCCGGTCTTGGGCGAACGGATGCGCAGTGTGCCGTCGCGTTCGGCGGTGGCCTTTACGGAGGTGATCTCGCCGCCGGTCCGTTCCGCCGAGATCAGGAAGGCGCCTTCGGCGCGAAGGTTGTGGAAGGCGATATCGTTCCACGCGGGCGGAATGGCCGGGAAGACTTCCACGACGCCGGTGTGGCTCTGGAGGAGCATCTCCTGAAGTCCGGCAGCGGCGGCGAAGTTGGCTTCGAGCGTGAACGGGCGGTAGGTGAACTTGCTGTAGCCTTTGCCGGTTTGGTCGCCGTTGGCATTGAAACCGTTTCGCAGCACGAAAGCTTCCGCAAAGGTGTCGAGCGCCTTTTCGGCGGTAGCGCCGTCTTTGGCGCGGGCCGCGAGGCACGCGTGCCACGCGAAGCTGAAGCCGACCCACCAGTCCGAGCCGTACTTTCCGAGTTCGTCCAGCGATGCGCGGATGATGCGTTGATCGCCTTCCCCGTTGGCAAGGTCGACGATGCCCAAAGGGAAGATGCCCATGAGGTGCGAGAAGTGCCGGTGGGAGGCCGGGTAGGGGTAATCCTTGGCAACCAAGAGCGCGCCGTTGTCCGCAACGCTGAGTTCGGGCATTTCGGACAACGCGTTGCGCCACCGCTGGGCGTCGTCCGTTTTGCCGAGTTCGTCCGCCATCCTGGCTGCCGTGCCGAACAGCCACCGGATAAGGGCGTCGTCGTTGTTGGTAATGGTTGGAAACCATGCGTTGGGCTTGTTGTCGTTGAACTCGGGGGAAGACGAGAGCGGCAAGGTGCGCTTTCCATTTGCGTCGCGCTCGTTGGTGATGGCTTCGAGAAACACCGCGCAATCGAAGAGATACGGGTACGCGCGTTGTTCCAGAAACTCGGGGTCGGCGGTGTAGCGCCAATGCCAGTAGAAATGCTGCGCCAGCCATGCGCCCATGGTCGCGGAGTGCGTGTATTGCCTCCAGCCGCCGATCTGGTTGCAGTTGAAATCGGTGGTCATCGGAACGGCCATGCCGGGCATGTCGAAGAACCGGCGGGTCCAATCTTTGCAGGCGTCGCGGTTGCGCCATAGCCATTCGATGAAGCCCGTCTCCCCGTCCAACCGGTTGCCGCTGTACGAAGGCCAGTAGCTCATCTCCGTGTTGGCGTCGTGGTGGTAATCGCCTTTCCACGGCGGAAGTTCGCCGTCGTCGGCCGTCCACGGACCTTGGAGCGTGATAGGCGGCGTGTTGGGCCGCGTGGCCGCGCCGAACTTGTAGGTGTCGAGATACCACTGCCGCTCGACGCGATCGTTCGGCACGCGTAACCACGTCTTGGCCCAGAACGCGTCCCACCACGCGACGTGCCCATTGCGCAAGGCCTCGATGTCGCCGTCGAGCGCGCGTTCGACGCGTTCCTTTGCCAACGCGAGGGGCGATCCGCCGCTTTCGAGGCTCGACGCCACGCTCCATACCGCGACCGTGCGTTTGCCGTCGTCGGCTTGTCTCCACCCCAAGTACACGGCGAAGGAGAATCCGCCCCACCCTTCCTGTTCGTAGGCCGTGAATCGTTCGCCGCTGGTTTGATTGGAAGGTGGGTAACCGAGTTGCGTCAGGTCGCCTGCCACGATGCTGGGCTTCGAGGGACCCGCCTCTTTGCCGCCGAATGCGGGCGCGACGAGTTCAAGCCGGACGGCTTGTGGCGAGGATACTTCGATAACGCCGAGCGGCTCGGTTGCACTAAGCCAAACATGGGCGTGCGTGTCGCCGGTAAACGACGCGTTTGCCACAGCGGACTTGAGATCCAGCTCCGTTTCCTGAAACACGGTGGACTCGCCGAGGTGTATTCGGATTCGCCCCGCGGGGATCTTCGTGGGAGCGGGACGGTTGTAGGGATCTTCGTACACGCGCTTCAGATCGTCGAAACGTCCTTCCTTCTCCCACGTGCGCATCGTAGCGTAGGTGTATTCTTCCGTTTGAAACTCCGGCACTGGCCGCAGGTCCCACAGGTCGGTGCGATCCAACGATATGTTAAGCGGCTTGCCGTCGCCCCACACGAGCGCGCCCAGCAGACCATTGCCCAAGGGCAACGCTTCGTCCCACGTCGTCACGGGAGTCTGGAAGTGCAGATTGTGGCGCGGAAGCGGGCCCGCCTCCGCGGCGCACGCCAACGAATGCGTGGCGGTCACAGCGATGGCAAATGCGACGAAGAGACTACGACCTGGCATTTTAGGTTCCCCCGACTTTGGTGTAAGGCCGTTGTGGTTCGGACACAGGATACGATTGTGCAGGGGTTCAAGTCACAAGGAGACTACGCCACGACGGCGTGGCGCATGTCTTGATTCAATCGCGGACATTTTAGAAGCTGAGTTCGCGGATCCGGACTTGTTTCAGATCCACGGTGGATCCGGCGGGGAACTGGAGACTCAGCGTACCGATAGGCTGTCCCCCCGTGGCAATCGTGATGCGGTGGATTGGGGTGTCCACGCCCGGATACCCGGCGATGAACTCCACACTCTGCCCGCTTTTGGATCCATCGGCTGTCGCCCAGGCCACGTGGGCCATGTCGAAGCGGTCGCATTTGGCTTCAATCTCGATCATAACGGGATGATTGCCGGTCCCGGCATTCAAGCCGGTGAACTCGAACGGCGGGGCGGCGTTACCGGCGCGATCCGCCGGAAGACTCCAGAGCACGCGCTCGGTCACCGAACGTCCAGCCTCCAACTGGTCTACGACCGCCTTCAGCGGAGCAAAAGCGCTCGTGTAGTGACGTTCGAGGGCCTTGGTGAACTTGGCGCGAGTGGCCGCGATTGCCGCGAGCGCCGACTTCTCAGCGCCTGCGTCGCCGGATTGCTTTGCTTGGATGGCCGTGAGCACAAGGCCCTGCAGATCGTCCCACATGGACTGCGGCAAGGGATCGTCGAGCGTGGCTTCGACTTCTTCGCGACTTGCGGTTTGGAGCAGGCCTTTCGCTTTCGCATCGGCTACGATCTTCCGCAGTGTGTCCACCTTGACCGTGGCAAACGCGGTGCCGACGGGCCCTTCGGGGGACCACCGCATATCCGCTCGCTCCTCGTACATCGAGTAGTAGATGCGCACTTCGTCGCCGAGAAGCACCGCCGTGGCAGCGCCAATTCCGGTGAATCCCTTCTGTCCATACTCTGGCCACGTGACAATGGGATCGCTGTCGTGAAACGGCTCGGCGGTGTTTGGATCGTTCCATTTGACCCAATGGATGCCGTCGAGCGAGAAGGCGTACCCGATGCGCTTCACGCCGCAGATGATTTCGTTGTTGCTCGGTTGGCCTGTATAGAAGAGGTGATAGCTCGCGCCGGGTTTGCCCGCGTAGACGTGCGTGTCCGATTGTTCGTCGTCAATCTTCACTACGCCCGCCGCGTAGATCCAGCCGCCGTCCCACGTGCCTGGTTGGCCTTGGGTGAGGATCGGATTCAGGCGGCACTTGCGCCAATGGATACAGTCTCTGCTTTCGGCATAGCCGAATTCATTCCGGTACCCGCGCTGTCCGCGAGTGATGCCGACGTGCCATAGCTTGAAGCGGTCGCCGTCTCTGATCATCGCGTGATCGCCCACGACCATCTCGTCCCAGTCGCCGTTGGGTCCCATGTAGAAGATGGGATTGGCCGGTTCAGGTGTCCAGTGGATGCCGTCCGGCGATCGTTTCAATCCCATGCCGTCGAAGGCCCCGTTGCGCCGGTTGCAGGTGGACCAAAAGGTGATCCAGTATTGGCCATCAAACTTGAGCACGTCGGGATCGCCACACTGATTGCCCGTGGGCCAGTCGCCCGTGTTGCCCTGGTCTACGACGGTTTCCTTGCCCGCCGGCCACGCCCATGTTATCCCGTCCACCGACTCGGTATACCGGCCCAGCAGCGAATCCCACATGCGGAACCTGTCGTCTTTGATCACGCACGGCGAATAGATCGTCAGGTTCGTCAGGTTCACGAGACTTCCAGCATACGGAACGAGGAGCGATGAGGTGACGTCTTTCATCCCTTTGACGGAAACGTCGCTGAATGTGCCTGTCGCCGCGTTCGTGAAGAAGCCCACTCGCCCGACCGGATGCGTAGTGAAATCCTGCTCTTGCGCGAGCACGACAAACGCGCCGTCGATGTAGCAGTAGATCGTCGCGTGATCTACGACGACCGTCATCTCGTAGGTCTTGCCGAGTTCCACCGGAAACGGCGCGACCGCCAAGTTTCCGAGGTGGTCGCTCTTCATCGGCTCGAAGGCCAACCCACTCGATTTCTCGATACGCACTTCGCGGCTGCCAGCCCACAGGCCGACCGTGTAGAACGTATCCGTCTTCTCATCGGCGCGGACAATCAGCCGTGCACCGGGTGAAGCCGTGGTTGCCCCGACGGAATCCACCCGCACCCTCGCCTTGATGACGCAGTCCAACCAGCGCGGCCCCTTGATGAACGTGCGCGCATAGGGCGCTGACGCGTCGCTCTGCACCAGCGCGTTGTCCTTCACCTGCCAATCGCCTTCCTTGGCTTCGAGGCTCTCGAATGCCTGCGCCGCCGACAGGGATTCGTTGGCGCGTTCGATTGGGACTATTTCGGACGGATCCGGTCGCTCGATTTGTGCCTCGGCAAGCACCGGACACAAAGCCATGAATAGAGTCAGCAACCATTTCTTACTAGGCAAGTGACTTCTCATTTCCTTAGGCGGCCTTTCTTCACGCTACGGGGTCGGAGCTAAGCTGGGCGACCCCGGTTTCTGGTATGGCTTCAAGGCATCGAATCGGTACTCGATTTCGGCGATTTCCTCCTCGCTCAGTTTCAGCTCAGAGAGGATGGGGGACGTGGGGACAGTCTGGCCGGGCCCGTAGTTCCGCGAGACCATCGTGCGAAACACACCGCGTTTCTTCAAGAGATACAATTGGATGCCGCGCAAGGAGTCCCCGGGATGCGTCGTACTGAGGTTCGTCATCAAGAGGAACTTGCTGTACGCGTCCCTCATGGCCGCGGGATCCTCTCCGCTTCGATGGAGTTCCCAGACGCGGGTAAGGATATCCGCATACACCGCGCGCTCGGTGATGAGGCCTTCGGCCCCAAGGCGCAACTCGTAGAGCCAGCCGAGCCCGCCGCGGGCGCCGAACACGCGACGGATGGGAGGCCGTGCCGAAAGCTCGGCGCGCATACGGGCGATGACGTTACCCGCCTCCTCCTTGACGTAGCCGAAGTTCGAGAAATCCTTGGCCAGTTCGATCAGCAGTTTCGGCGACGGAACCGGGCCCTTATACGCGACGCCGCCGGTGGTCTGGAGAATCACGGGCTGCTTTGCGACGGAGGCGAGCGCACGCCAGTACTGACGCATGTCGTCTTCCGTCGTGCCCGAATCCGGTGGACGCGAGATGATCGCCGCCGGCGTCAGCTTCTCGGCATGCTCCGCAAATACGAGCATCTCGGCCGTATCCTTGCCCTGCACACCGAGGCAGAGCGCCGTGCGGAGGGCTCCAGCCGCCTTTGCCAGCACTTCCATGCCTCGGAGTTTCTCGTCGGTAGTCAGCAGATCGACGCTATCCCCCGACTGCGGCCAGATCATACCCGGACAGCCGCACCAGTCGACGAAGCGCGCCTCGTTGGCGAGCGCGTCGAAGTCCACTTCGCCGGATACGGTGAAGGGCGTCGACAAAATCAGAAACGGCCCCTGGACTCGCGGGTCCGCGGCGTCAGTGCCGGCAGGTGCGCCCGTGCCGTGCTGGGAATTCTGACCGCTCGCTCCAGTGACGACGGCCGATGCGCCAGCCACTGCAAGCCCGATCATCCGTCTCCTCGTCATCTGTCCATCTCTCGACATGATGTGTCTCCGCTGGCGAATGTTGGGGAGTATGCGCTTCTTTCCGGATCGATGGTCGGTCGATTCGTCCGACGCGTTCCCCCTCTGGGCAATCTCGGCTCAGTCTAGCGCACCTGTCGGCTCCAGCGAAATCCAGCTCGAACCGGGATGGGAGTGCGTCTGAGAATTGGGCAGAGCAAAGGTATACCAGGTTCAAACTGGAGCGGCCTTAATGCGATCGTTCTGAGAAGGAAGGAATGCCTGCTCTCGGCGATTCTTGCACGTACAATTCAGGCATAGTCAAGTCCGCATTTCATCGTGACCTCCGTGGCTAGAAGTCCTTCCCGCTTGATTGATCCTCTTCTCGGTGTTCATCGGTGTGAATCGGTGGTTGATCTCCTGTGGTCGCGGCGGTGCCGCGCCGGGAGTCTCCAAGGCGATTCTCGATTCTCCTTTGCAGTCCATGCCGAAGTAAATTCTCGGCAAGTCGCAGGGATCGCCCCGAGAAATCGGTTTGATTCACGGCACACGACAAGAGCCTTCGTTCTACGGCTCGATGCGCACGTCGCTTACGAATTGGCCGACATGAATCGCGGCTTCTTCGAGAGTCGTTGCGGCTTTGCCGTTGATCTGCATGTTCGAGATCGTGACGCCTTTGATGTCGTGCGTTTCGTCGAAACCCGACAGTGAGGAAGGCGGAAGCAGCTTGCCCGTAATCGAGCAGTCGCGTACGACGATGTTCCGCATCGTACCGCGTTCCTGGTCACTCGACCATTGGCCACGCAGGATCACCAAGATGAGAGCGTGCGGGCTGTGGCCCGGCTGGCCCGTGTACGTTGCGTCGCGGCCGTTCTGTATCTGCGGCGCATAGTTGACGTCATCCACTTCAAACCGGATTCGTTCAAACGTCACGTCGTGGATGGCCGCGCCGTCGCCGTGTTGCACATCCATGGCGATTTCGGCGGTCCGCACGACATCGCAATCGCGAAACGTGACGTTCAACAGCTCGGGCGTAGCCGTCTCGGCGCCTATCTCCAGCGCGCGGCCCCAGTCGTTCCAAACGACACAACCCTCGAACAGGATGTTACTAATCGCTATGTCGCGATGGGGACTCAACCCCTTGACCACGAGGCTATCGTCGAATGAGCGCACAAAGCAGTCTCGTACGGTCGCATTATTGCTGTTGCAGAGGTCGATACCGTCGGCGTTGTAGCGCCAGAGACCGATCAGTTTGACGTGGGCGATCTGTATCTCCGAGCAATTGAACACGGAGAGGCACCACATAGGCGGATCGCGCAAGACTGGGCCGTCAATCGTCACGTTGGTGCAATCCGCAAAGCGAATAGAGCCGAGGGAACTGGCGACGTGCTTGCCCTCGTCAGAGGGTCCGAGGTACCGCTCCAGTTCGCTGGAATCGAGGATGCCCGGCCCGAGTATCTTGATATTCGTGGCGTCGGTTGCTTCGATGCAGCCATAGACTACGGCCCCGCCCGCGAGATACACCGTCTCGTTGCTCTGCAGCGTCATCCTGCCGGGGCGATGAATGCCGGGGCCAAAGTAGCGCACGCCGGGAGCGCCTTGTTCGACCGTCACCGCCGCTGGATTCGCGAACAGGTGCAGGGCTTTGTGCCACCCGTTTACTTCCACGGTGAGTTGTTGCGGCTTGTCCAGATGGAAACGGATATGGTTGCCTTCGATTTGCGGTTTTATGCCTCGGGCGGTGGGACGGATCGCCACGGATTCGATGGGACGGTTGCTGACGACATCGACATCTACGGGCGCAGTCATGTCCCAATAGACGAATGAGGCCAACTCCGTCTGATCGATCGGTCGCTGATATCCCGGCCAAACCTGATTGAACGGCATCGCGGAAACGCGGCACACGTATACAGGGACGGCTTGCCCCGCAACGGTCACCGTGAAGTCTTCGGAGAGCTTCTCCTCGGCGGGAGCGGGATACGCCACCACGCCCGGCGTCTGAGCGAACGCAGTCGCTCCCAAGACGAATACCGATACAAGAACAAGAATCATGGCACAGCGCAACATTGGGTACACTCCTTACTGTGAGTTTCGAGTGAATTTCACGATATGGAAACATCCTCGGGGAAGGCTTGCGGTCTTGCCCCAGTCTCCAGACCAGCCGGGGAATAGAAAAGGGAAAGCAACCCCTTATTGGGCGCCCGACGGTTCATTCTCGGAGTCTTTCTTCCAGATCGCTGTACTTCGCATACGCTCAATAGATGGTCCCTGCTAACCTAGTGTGACTCTCCAATTGAAATCGATTGGCTCGGCGGCTCGGGTGGATGCATCTGTTCGGCGGCAATTTACGGCCGGCCAAATTCAAGTGAGCGTATCTCATAAGTATTGGAAACGACTCTGTAGACTTCCATGCTGATAGCCTCATTAATCTCATCATTGGTTACTGAGAAATAGCACCAACCGGAATGTCCCTCGCCACTGGATTGACACGATAGTTCAAAACGTTCTAATGAAATCATTGGGTCCCCACTTGAGGATCCAAGCATGCTCGACCACATACTCTTCAGAATGGTCGGGGTCATCGCGCTACGAAGTTGCGGCGACAGGCATCGATGCACTTGTTTGAACTTCCGGTCTTGAAGCAACCGACAAACCTGCTCCGCCCACACGCAAAACGGCGGATCATCAAATATGCGGACATCAAATTGGTCGACCTCCGGCAGCGGCTGGTTGTCTCTGCCGGCCAGCCAGGCAATCTGATCCTGAGCGAGGCGAGCAGTCGCACCGAGACAGTCTGCACCTTCCGATTCGAGTGCAATTCGCACAAGCTCTTCATACCACTTCTTTGCGTCTTCATATTGACCTAGCGAAATCAGCGCCAAACATTTCCAATTCAACAATGTTTGGAAGTTGGCGTCATATGGCTTCATCAGCGACAGAGCCATGTCGTAGAAAGAGAGCCCTTGAAGGATACGCTGTTTCTGCTTCTCGTCAGGGACATTGGTGGGCAAAGACGTGAAGTCAGTGAGGCGATTGCCCTTCGACATAAGCAACGAAGCCGCAGCAAAACGGTGGCTATAGGGCAACTTTGAAATGTCAATCTTCATCACCTACCTTCACTGAGTGCCGACAGCCGGACGTCCAGGATAACGAGGCGGCGACGAGTTCGGCAATCGCTGGCAACCAGCCTTTGAGAATGAATAGGGACATCCCCTTCATTGCCAAGTGACGTTCCATTCTCTGTATTCTTCTTCCAAACATATCCTGCCGAAGCTATGCTTCACATGGGCTCAATAGACGGTTTCTGTCCGTACCTATTCGCCATCTATTCGACCGAGTAGAAGATGAGCCGGGAATCGCGGCGGTTTGGAATATCGATTGTAAAGCCTTCGTCGCGAATCTGTTTGCCGTTAGCGACCCAGGTCTTCCCGGAATCGTAGTCTTCGAATTTCCAGTTCTTCTCCGGGTCAATCGTCAGAAGATCGAACGTCATGACGCTGACATCGCTCTTGTCGCGGCGAAGCGCGAGGATCATTCCCTCATGTTCCGCGGGAAGATACAGGTGATACGCGGTCCATGCGGCAGGTGTGCGTTGTTCGTGTGTCAGCGGGTAGTAATCGCCATAGAAGTACTTCTTACAGCGTTTCGCCTGGATGACATTCGCCTTGATCTGGAGCCATTCCGGTTCCGTCTTCGCGACGATCCAGTTTTCCATGCCGGGGTTCAAGGCGCTACGAGCGTCGAAGGTATCCAAGATTGTCCACCCGCGCGTCGCGCTCCCCTGAATCGGCAGCCAATACTGAATGCCGTAGCCGTGATCCTGCGTCGATTCGGCGGTCGCTTCTGGGAAGCAGTTGTAGTCGCTACGCCACAACGGTTGTCCGCGCGAAATCGATTCCAGGTCGATGCGGCGTCCGCCGCTGGCGCAATTGAGAATGGCCAAGTGCGGGAACTCCTTGCGAAGCGCATCCCAAAACGCGAAATGCCCTTCGATGAACCGCATCTCCTTCATTCCCCAACGGTCGGGCTCGGCCGCCGTTTCCAGGTACGGATTAGGCTCGATATTAAAATCCTCTTCGTACCAATCG
>JBHEKO010000794.1:0-10476 GCA_041859475.1 Candidatus Hydrogenedentales bacterium | reverse complement strand
CGGACCGTCTCCGGATTGCGCGTGTGAATCGCGAAATCGTAGACCGGCATGTCCACGCCCTGCCCTTGGGCCAGCGTCTCCACGTGCGCTTCGAACAACGGCCAATCGAATGCCGCTGGTTCGTCGAAATTACGGCGCGCCCGTTCCTCCAACGGCAATGCCGCAAGGTCGCGGTAATACGCATCCAGAGGAACGACGCACGTTTCGTCCTTCCCCAATCGCGCCGCAAGCCCTCGCGCCAAGGTCGTCTTGCCCGAGCACGAAGGCCCGGCTATTGCCACTATCGCGGGTTTCACAATGGGGAAAGACTACTGGAATTCACGATTGCTCGCAATGCACACCGCCTGCTTTCCTCGTGGCGCTGCTCTACTTCCTGATGGACTGCCCTGCTTGTGCTTTCACGTTGTACCGCCAAGCGGCAGGCTTGCCGTCGATGGTCCACAATAAATTGGTCAAAGGAAAGTACTCTATCGTGGGTCCACTGATTGCCTGCGTAGAACCTGAAGGAGGGTCGACTGTAGTTGGCTCGATGATAATCCATCCGAGTTCAAGCTCTTGCTCAATACGCCGCCTCATGCGAACGCGACGGTCAACTTGAATACCAACCAGAACAACGGCAACGAGAATGGCGGAGACAAGAATACGAAGGAAAGCCTGGATAGGGCTGAAAGTGAGGTGGGCAGACTTCGCTAACTTGTCGGCAATTCCCAAGAAGAATATCGATAAACCGTAAGCGGCGAGCGGGGTATACAGAACTACTCGAAGTGCCGACTTCACCCAGAAGTCGCGAGACAGCCGCCCATATTCCGCAAGCTCCTCCAATTCGTCCGGGGACGGACGGCGCCGTTCGGTGTTCTCCGGCATTCCTTCCGCGAGCCAGGCCTTTGGCACATTCCATTGACTTGGTTGCGTGGGCCGCACCGACGCCGACGTGACGATCAATCGGATCTGTCGCTGTGGGGCGGAGCCATTGACCATATATATCTCGTCGCGGTCTGCCAGCAATTCAATGACGTTCACAGATCCAGGCTCGCCCTTAATAAGTCCGGTGGATAGCAGGAAGTGAAGGGATGCATCAGTAGGATCGAACCATCCTAACCTCCCCTGAAACCGGCGGACATATCCGGCTCTACCTATCTTGGCGAGTCTGTTGCCTTGGACCAGAAGGTCTCGGGAGCGCAGCAGGGACATTGCGGTTGCTATGATGCCCAGAATCAGAAAGAAGGCAATGGCCGCCCATAGTGCGTCTCCTCGATGATCCCGAATCAGAAATGCTGAGACGATGCACGCTACTATGGCAAGTGCCGGGGGGAGAACAGGGAAAAGGCACCCCATGGACGTCGCTCGACGGCTGCGCCTCTTCAAGAGGGCAAGTTCCTGGGTGTCTAGCGGGCGCTGGCCTGCATAGGGAAGCCCGGCGCAGAACGTAGCGATTGTTGAACTGTCAACGCCAAGCGTAGTTTCGGGTCGTGTGGGAAGCGGCGGCGGAATTGGGGGGCCTTGCGAAGACTCCATACGCTCCCCTCGCTCAGTCGCTTTCCAGTCCGTATTTCTTGAGACGGTAGCGCAGTGAGCGTGCGGTTAGGCCGAGGAGTTCGGCGGCGCGTTTCTGGGAGTAACGCGTGTTCTGCAAGGCCTGCTGGATCAAGTTGGTCTCGATCTCCGCGACGTATGCTTCGAGGTCGAGTCCGTCGCTCGGCAGTTCTTTGACCGCTTCGGAAGGTTCTTGCATATGCTCGGCGATGTAGGGCGGCAAATCGCTTAACTCGATCCGGTCGCCGCGGAACAGCGCCACCGCGCGTTCGATCACGTTGGCAAGTTCACGCACGTTTCCTGGCCAATGAAACCGCCGCATCGCATCCGCGGCCTCCGGCGAAAGCTCGATCGAACCGCGCCCCATCTTCTCCGCCTGCGCTTGAATAAATGCCTTTGTAAGGAGCGGGATATCATCGCCCCGGTCGCGCAACGGCGGCACCACGATAGGGATTACGTTCAACCGGTAAAACAGGTCTTCGCGAAATGCCCCGTCCTTCACGCGTTGCCGCAAGTCGCGGTTCGTCGCCGAAATCACGCGCACGTCGACCTTTCTGCCTGCCGTCCCGCCTACCGGCGTGATGATGTTGTTGTCGAGCACGCGAAGCAATTTCACCTGAAGCGTCAGCGGCAACTCTCCAATTTCGTCCAGGAATAGCGTGCCCCCATCCGCCACGACAAAGAGGCCCTCTTTGTCCTCAACGGCCCCCGTGAACGAGCATTTCTTGTGGCCGAACAGCTCGCTCTCAAACAGGTTCTCGGGAAACGCGCCGCAGTTGACGGCAACAAAGGGCTTGAGCTGCCTGCCGCTGAGTTGGTGAATGCCACGCGCGACGAGTTCCTTGCCCGTGCCGCTCTCTCCGTGTATCGCCACGATGCTCGGCAAATCGGCTACGCGCCGGATCATCTCGCGCATATCCTCGACCACGCGGCTCTTGCCGATGATGTTCTCGAGCCGGCCGCGTTGCGCCTGATCCTTACGCAAGGCGATGTTTTCGCGGCGAAGGTTGCGCTGCTCGATCGCCCGCCTTACCAGAATACGGATCTCTTCATTCTTGAACGGTTCGAGAATGTAGTCCGTTGCCCCGCGCTTCATCGCTTCGATGGCCGTCTCGACCGAACCGTATGCCGTCATCATGATCGAGGGCGTCATTGGCGCGTATTCGTTCAACCACGACAAGAGCGACATCCCTGCTTGCCGGTCGCTGCCCATGCGCAGGTCCGTCAGCACGAGATCGAAGGATTCCTTTTCGAGCAACTCGAGCGCCTTTTCGACGTTCGACGCGCACGCGATTTCGTATCCGTCCTTGGTCAGGACGATCTCGAGTATCTCGCGCATGCTGGCTTCGTCGTCAACGACCAGAACACGCTGATGGGTTGCCACTTTGTTTATCCTTCGTCGCGAACCACGGGTAGGCGCACACTCATGGAGGCCCCGCCCCCCGCTCGGGAAGCGGCGCGCAGGGTGCCGTCGTGCGCGGTGACGATGCGCAGGCAAATCGCCAAGCCCATGCCCACACCCGAATTCTTCGTAGTATAGAAAGGCTCGAAAATGCGCGCAACCTTATCCGGGTCGATTCCCGGGCCTTCATCGTCGAACCGTATCTCCGCAAACGCCTGGCCCGGCGCGATGGTGACCGTCAACGCCCCCTTTTCGTCCATCGCTTCGATCGCGTTCTTCGCAAGATTCACGAACACCTGCCGTATCTGCGTCCGGTCTCCCGATACCGGGCACACCTGGTTTGGCGCGGCCACGTCGATCCGCAACGCGCCGTTCCCCTCGTACTTGCGCCGCAACGAATCCACAATCTCTTCCACCAGCCCGCACACGTCGAACGCTTCCCTGCGCATGCGCGGTTTGCGCGCAAAATCCAGGAAGTTCGAAACGATTGCGTTGAGTTGGTCCGACTCCCGGCGCGCAATGTCCGCGAGCCGCTTTGCCAACGGAGGGTCGTCGAGCGACGTCGGCAGTTCATCGACTGCCCCGCGGATCGCCGCCACCGGGTTGCGAATCTCGTGGGCCAGCCCCGCCGCAAGTTCGCCGACCACCGAGAGCCGATCCTGCCGCTTCAGTTCCTCGCGCATCTTTTCGAGTTCCGTCAGGTCGCTGAACGATGCGATCATCCCCGTCTTTCGCCGGCGCCAATCGTACATGCGGCTCGTGCTCAGTCCCAGCAACATCATGTGCCCTACCCCGGTAAGCCCGGTGTACTCGTAGCGCGTAAAGTCGCGGTCGGATCGCAATGCCGTGATTACCGGGCACTCTTCGCCGGGGGGGACCCGCAAAATCTCCTGGACCGGCTTCCCGATCGCCTCGTCGGCCTCCAGGCTCAAGATACGCTCCGCGGCAAGATTCACCAGCAAGACCGTCCCCGCGTTATCCGTGATTAGGAATCCATTGTTCATGTTGTCCAGGATCTCGCGTTGGAACTGCTGCATGCGATGGATGCGCTGGTTCCAATATCCGCTGATCGATGCCGTCAAGAAGTACGCCAACGTCTGTATCAAGAAGCCGTACCAAAGCGTGAACAAATTCTGGTCGAACCAATTCTTCGACGAGAACTGCGCCGAGGGCGCGTGCGCGGCCTGAAGCACAAGCACAAACATCACCGCCGTCGCCACGCACGCCATGAGCAGGCTTTGTATCAGCCCCAGCAGAACGCCCGTCTCAAGAATGACCACGACGAAGAGAAATGTGAACAGGCTCTCGGGGCCGCCGGTAAAACTCACGGTTGCGGCCACCACGCCGAAGTCCACCAGCACCTGCGCCCACATAATCAACGGGGCCTGGGGCTTCGCCCGGCGAAGCGCGATAAGATAGTAGATGCTGTTGATCAGACCGAAAAGATAGAACGCGCCCAGATAGACAAGAAAGCTCGAATCCCGATCGCCGACGAGCAAAGCCCCCGACGCGGCGACTACCAGAAGCGTCACGCGGATCGCCCCCAGCCACCATGTCCCAGTCAAATAACCTTCGAATGCCGAGCGGGGAGAACTGATCGAAGACGCGGTAGTCACATCGCCTTTTCCATTAACCGGCGCAGCCCCTCGGGGTCGTTGCTGCGCTTGAATGCCATGTCCACGCTGATGATGTTTCTGCGCGCCAGCCGGAACAGCGACTGGTTCATGGTCATCATGCCTTCACCGGCTCCGATTTCGATCATCGATGGTATCTGCTGCAGCTTGTCTTCGCGTATCAGCGACCGGATCGCCGGATTGGGAAGTAGAACCTCAAGCGCGATGGCGCGGCCTACGCCGTTGGCCCTCGGAATGAGTTGTTGCACGACAATGCCTTCCAGCACGAAGGACAACTGCGTGCGAATCTGGGCCTGTTGGGCCGCCGGAAACACGTCGACGATACGGTTAATCGTCTGCAACGCATCGTTGGTGTGCAACGTTGCAAATGCCAAGTGCCCCGTTTCCGCCGTCGTAATGGCGGCCGCAATCGTCTCCGGATCGCGCATTTCGCCGATCAGAATCACGTCGGGGTCCTGGCGCAACACGTGCTTTAGCGCCGCCGCGAACGACCTTGTGTCCGCATTCACTTCGCGTTGGTTTATCAACGCCATGTTGTGCTTGTGCAAGTATTCGATAGGGTCTTCGATGGTAATCACGTGAACCGGACGCTCGCGATTGATCTTGTCGATCACCGATGCCAGCGTCGTCGATTTGCCGCTACCCGTAGGCCCGCAGATAAGCACCAGCCCAAGCGGGCGGAACGCAAACTCCGCAACCACGCGCGGCACGCCCAACTCTTCAAAGCTCCGAATCTCGAATGGTATCGAGCGAAATGCCGCGACTACGGACCCGCGATCGCGATACACATTGAGACGAAACCGGCTCAACCCCTCAAGTCCGAACGACATGTCGCATTCGCGCTCGCTCTCGAAGGTCGTGATCTGCTCTTCGTTCATCACGCTGTAGATGAGTTCTTGCGAGTCGTCGGGATGCAGCACCGGATACTCGCTCATGGGTGTCAGCGCGCCATCGACGCGTAAAATGGGAGGCACTCCGACCGCGATGTGCAAGTCGCTCGCCCCCTGCTGAATCATCTTCGTCAGAAGTTCTTTGATGCTGATATCGGCCATTGGCCCCCCGATTATCCGCGCGCGGAACTAGTCCGCCGCGCTCACCCTGAGCACTTCTTCTATGGTCGTCAATCCCTCGGCAGCTTTCTCGAGGGCGTTCTGGCGAAGCGTTCGCATCCCGCATTGGACCGCCGCCCGCTTGATCTCGATCGACGGCGCGCGCGTCATGATCAGTTCCTGCAATTCCTGGTAGTTCACCATCGCCTCGATCACGGCGACGCGTCCGCGATAGCCCGTGTCCTTGCAGCGTCCGCACCCGCGGCCGCGCACGAACGTGGGCGGCGGCGCGCCTTCTGGATGCCTGTACTGGATACGCTCCAGCACGTCGCCGGGCACGCGAATCGGTTCCTTGCATTCCGGGCACACTTTGCGCACAAGCCGCTGGGCCGCCGCCAGCGCCACCGACGACTGCACCAGGAACGGCTCCATGTTCATATCGATTAAGCGCGTATATACGCTAGCCGCATCGTTCGTATGCAAGGTGCTTAGCACGAGGTGACCTGTCAATGCTGCTTTGATCGCGATGTCCGCCGTCTCTTCGTCGCGGATTTCTCCAACCATGATGATGTCGGGGTCCTGACGCAAAATACTGCGTAGACCCGCCGCGAACGTAAGCCCGATTTCCGACCGCGTCTGCACTTGATTCACGCCGAACAACTCGTATTCGACCGGGTCTTCGACCGTGATGATGTTCGTGTCTATCTGGTTCAGCTTGTGGAGCGCGCTGTACAGCGTCGTCGTCTTTCCGCTACCCGTCGGGCCCGTCAACAGGATCATGCCGAATGGCCGCGCCAGAGCATCCGCAAACGCCTGCATCGGCTGCGAGGGAAAACCAAGCTTGTCGAGATCCAGCGTCAAGCTCGATTTGTCGAGCACGCGCATCACGACCTTCTCGCCGTAGTAACAGGGAAGAATCGACACGCGAAAATCGATCTCATGTCCTTTGAACTTGATGCGAAACCGTCCGTCTTGAGGCAACCGGTGTTCCGCGATGTCCATCCCGCACATGATCTTCAATCGCGAGATCAGCGCCGATTGCACGCTCTTCGGCGGACTCTTCGTCTCTTCCAACACGCCGTCCACGCGGTACCGGACCCGCAACACCTTCTCGAACGGTTCGATGTGCACGTCGCTTGCACGGGCTTCCAAGCCCTTCGCGAGGATCAAATTCACCAAGCGAATAACCGGCGCGTCCTGCGCTTCCGCCGCCATCGAAGCGATGTCTTCGACTTCTTCCTTCTCTTCGACTACGGTGACACCGTCCTGCTGCTTCTCGGCCCCGACAAGCTCCTCGTAAAGCTCCGCGTGCGCCTTGCCCCCGTAGTGCTTGTTGATGGTCGCCATCAACTCGGATTGCACCGCCACCACCGGCTCGATATCGTAACTCGTCAACATCCGCAGGTCGTCCAGCGCCATGATATTCAGCGGATCGGACATGGCCAGCGTCAGCACGTCTCCCGTCACGCTGACGGGCAACATCTGGTACTGCCGCGCCAACGACTCGGGCACTTCGTTCAGCACTTCCTGCGGGATGTTGTAGTTGGCCACGCGAATGTGCGGTATGCCGAGTTGTTCGCTCAGCGTGACCACGAGGTCTTCCTCGCTCAGATAGCCCCGCGCGACCAGGATTGTGGCCAGGCTTTGCCCCGTCGAACGCTGGATCGCAAGGCATTCCTGAAGCTGCTCCTGCGAAACCAGGTCCTGTTCGAGCAGAACATCGCCTAAACGGCGTTTAGCTATCTTCGGTGGCATTGGAGGGTCCTTCCGATTTCAGAGACTAGGCAGCCTCGCCGATGCCCAAGTGGCTGAGAATCTCGTTCGCCATGTCGCGGCTGATCTCTTGCCCCACCAGTTTCGCATACGCTATGACCTTTCGCAAGGCGCCGGTCATCTTGCGCACGTCGCTGGTGATCCGCGTGGCAATCAAGCTGAGAATCTCTTCGGGTACTGCCATATGCTGCCGTTGGGCCAGCCGCTTGAGGATGGCAAGCCGCACGTCCATCTCCGGCGCCTTCAATCGCGCCACGATGCCCGAGGCGAACCGGGATACAAGACGAGGCTGCAAACCGGCTATCTGGTCGGGAGCCTTGTCCCCCGCGATGATCACGCGCCGCCCTTCGTGGCAAAGCGCGGTAAACACATGAAACAACTCCTCTTGCGCGTCGGCCTTCCCCGCAAGAAATTGAATGTCGTCCATGATCAGCACATCCCAATGGCAGAAGCTCTCGCGGAAAGCATCAAGCGTACCGTCTTTGAGCGACTGGCCGTGCGTGCTCGCAAAGTGGCTGGCGGAAACGTACCCGACCCGGAGATCCCGGTTCTTCACCACGATCTCGTTGCCAATGGCGTTCAAGAGATGCGTCTTGCCCACCCCGACGTCGCCAAACACGAACAAGGGCGAGAACTCCGCGCTCGCCCGTTCCGCCACTGCCCGCGCAACCGTAACCGTAAACGTGTTGCCCGGCCCTGCAAGAAACTCGTCGAACGTGTACCCGCCCAGCAAATGGTCGGAATCAAGCGCCGCGCGAACGCGTTCGTCGGCGCCCATGCCAAGTCCAGGGCTGTCCAACGCGTCCGGCGAACTCATGTCCGCTGCTTCCAGTGCGGACCGTGTCCCCGGGAACGGCTCCAGATTCGATACCCGGAACGAGTCCACGTCGATTGTCGACGTCTCCCGTTCTTCCTGGCTCTTCTGCATAATCGTCTCGACGGCCTTCAGCGTCTGAGTGACGGATTCCGCAAGTTGCGCCATCCGGGACTCTTGCTCGACGTACGCGCTCCGCACGCTTTCGCCGATGGCCGACGCAAACAACTCGGGGCTGGGCAGCGTTTGTTTGCCCTGCTGGGCGCTCAGCGAACGCATCTCATCCGTTAGCGCCGACAGGCCGTCTTTCAGGCTCTGATGCAACGCTTGCGCCAACACATCGGAGCCGGAGTCGTTTCCGCCTCGCTTGCTCGACTCCGCCTGCGCCGCCAACAGAGGCAACATCGCGTCGCGCAATGCCGCCTTCATGCCTTCGCCCATTTGCGACGCGAGTTGCGAAAAATCGGGTTGCGAAGCACTGCGCGCGGTCTCCGCCTCGCTTAACGCCGCGAAGAAATTCTGTTGCTCGTGGATAAGCAGGCCAACGGCATCCTGCATCGTACTGCTCAAGCTGGACTGAAGCTGCGCCGTCAAATCCTTGAAGTCGGGCATTTGGGCCGCTATTCGCGTCCCTTCCGCTGCCTGCGCCGACAAGATGGGCGTCAGCGCATCCGCAAGGGCGCCGCGAAGCCCCTCGTTGATCTGCACAGCCAACGGCCCAAAATCCTGCTGCACCGGCGTCCGCGCGTTCTCCGCGGCCAAGGCCGCCATGAATTTCTGCTGCTCGTGAATCAACACGCCCACTGCGTCCTGCACCGATCCACTGAGGCTCGTCTGAAGCTGTCCAGCCAACTCCTTGATGTCGAGCGCGGGCGATGGCGCCGCGGCCGCCGCATGGGTCTGCGAGTCCGTCGCATAGGCCGATGCAAGGCGCTTCTGCTCTTCCACCAGCGGCGCGACCGCCTCCTGGAGCGCATCCCGCATCGCCGTCGCAATCATCTTCGGATCGATGGAAGGAGCCGCCATCGGAGCAGGCGCGGTTGCGGAAGCACCGGACGCAGGCGACTGCGAGACCGGCGCTTTCCGGGCAGGTTCTGCCGGCTGCGACGGCTTGGCCGCCGTGCTCGCGGCTTCTTCTATAAGCGCCGCCACCGCCGCATCGACGGCCTCATCCGTGGTCTGCGCTGGGGCGGTTCTAGATGGCTCCTTAGCGGTGGGCCGGGCCGGTTCAGGTTGCTTCGCCTCCGGCTGTTTTGCTTCCGGAGGTCTTGCCTCCGGCTTCTTGGGCGCCGCACCCAGTCCAAAACTGGCCGCGGTGACTTCTTCGCCCAGAGAACCGCTCTCGTGGAACAAGCGGCGCGAAACCGCCTCGAAATGCCGCCAATCGCACAAGATCGGCTTGATCTTGAGATCGGGACAATGCTTGCGGACGTTTTCCAGTGCGCCGATATCCAATGGATCGACCATGGCCAAGGTGAGAATGCGGCCTAACTTATCGATCGGCAAGAGGTGGTAACGAACGCAGAGTTCCTTCGGAACGTACTGAAATAATTCATCGCCAACGTCATAGTCGAGCAAACTGATGTGCGGGATTTTGCACTGCTTTACCAAGAACGAAACCAGCGTGGGCTGGCTGAGCATGTTCTGCTCTACCAGGATCTGACCGAGGAATCCCCCGACGACCTTCTGCTTTTGAAGCGCCTCGCCCAACTGAGTCGCGGTAATGACGCCTTCCTGAACAAGCAACTCGCCCAATCGCGGAGTTCCGCTCGTGGCCGCCTGTCCGCGCCCGGATGGCTGCCCCGCGTCCTGTGCCGCGTTTGCCGTAGATACACTCCGCTGAGACGGAGCGGCTCCTGGGGATGATGGGGCTGCAGACGAAGCAGGGGGTGCCTGCTCGTCCTCGGGGTGCTTACTGTCTTTTCTCCAACCAAGCATATCTACCACACGTTTGCCGGGATAGGCCTTCCACACTCAGGCAATCCGGCCATTCTGGTGGCATTATACCATCGAGAAGAGGTGTTAGTCAATAGTTTACGTTTCGTAAACCGTTTACTAGTAAGCAGTTGGCGATTTTGACAAAAATCTGCCACTCGTTAAACCTGGGCCTTTACTGTGCACAAAATCATGGGGTCAAGAAGTCCGGGACCACCAAATGTTGAGTGCAAAAATGTACGGCGTTGACCGATTCCCGTCGCTTCGACGCAGCTATCCTCGAACATGTCGTGATGTCTGGCCCCGCGACAGCAAATCTTTTAGTTCGCTTTTGGC
>JBHEKO010000793.1:0-4202 GCA_041859475.1 Candidatus Hydrogenedentales bacterium | reverse complement strand
AGGCGGCAACGATCACTAAACTCCAAACCATCATCGTAACTCCCAATGCCGCTGCAAGGCGCGCAACGGCCTTCGCATTCAATTACAAACAGTATAGTCCGTTTACCAAGACGAGTGCCTCGCCGCGCCTATTCACTTTGAACAGGGCCTAAGGTAGGTCGCAAGGTAGGGCGCTTTCGCCGAAAGCGCCTCTTGGCATTTCCCGCCGACTGCGGTTGCCCTCGGACGTTTCGGCGAAACGTCCCTACCTTATCCCTCGACGGACTAATCCCTCGACGGACTAATCCCTCGACAGACTTGACGGTTCCGCGTCATCCTCGTACTGTTACGTGGCTTTCCGCACGCGATGTTCCGTTTTCCACTTCCAAGGAGTGTGTATGCACGAACCCGATATCATGGCCGCCGTTGTGCTTCTATTCGGTACTGCCCTATTCGTCGCTTGGCTCTTTCGCGTCATTCGCGCACCATCGATCATCGGTTTTCTGATTACGGGACTGGTGATGGGCCCATCCGGTCTACACCTGTTCGACCCCGAAGACGTGAGTTCGATCAAAGAAATCGGGCTTGTGCTGCTGCTCTTCATCGTCGGATTGGAGTTGTCGCCGCGCCCGCTGTTCCGCTTGGGCAAGAACCTGCTCGCGGCGACCAGCTTGCAGATTGGCGCTACCGCCATCCTCGCCTCCGTCGTGCTCCATCTATGCACCGATTACTCCGTCGCAACCTGTGCGCTGATCGGAGGCCTCGTCGCACTGAGCAGCACGGCCATCGTCCTCAAGCAAATCAGCGAGCGCGGCGAAGCGGATTCCGTTTCCGGCACAATTACCATCGGCATCCTGCTCCTTCAAGATGTCATCGTCATCGCGTTCATGTTGTTTTTGCCCCTGCTCGCCGTGAAATCCGGTTCCGACTGGCATGAGACCGCAACACGTTCCCTGATTGGCGTGGGCGTCATGGCCTTGCTCGCCGTTGGGGGACGCAAGATCTTGCCCGGGCTCATGTACGAACTTGCGCGGCGCGGCGGCCCCGAACTCATGACCCTCTTTGCGGTCTCGATGGCGTGCGGCGGTGCGTGGTTCGCATCGCTTGCGGGGTGGAGCCCCGCGCTCGGGGCCTGCGTCGCGGGGCTCTTGCTCGCGGAAGCAGACGCGCGCCACCAACTCGTCGCGGATATTCATCCGTTCCGCGACGTGTTCAACGCCGTCTTCTTCATCGCTTTGGGGATGATGGCCAATATCCATCTGGTCTCGTCCAGCTTGGGCCTGATTTTCGTCGCCATCGTTGCGACTTTGTTCTTCAAGACCCTCATCACGACCGTCGCTGTCCGGGTCTCGGGCTGGCCCGTCCGTCCCGCGATTCAGGTTGCCCTTGGTCTCTGCACGGTAAGTGAATTCGGGTACGTCGTGGCTTGGGAAGCCAGTAAGCTGGGACTCGTGCCCCCGGAACTGTTCAATGGCATCATGGTCTACGCCATCGGCACCATGATGTTCGGCGCCGTAATGGTCCCCATTTCGGGGACGGTCGCGGCGTGGATCGCAGCGCGCGTGGGCGACCGCGCAACTTCCGAAGGCGAGAGGCCGATCATCCATGAAAAACACCACGTGATTATTGTCGGATTTGGCGTGAGCGGGCAGAACTTGGCGCGCGTGCTTAAGGCCACCCATGTTCACGTCGTGCTTATCGAGATGAGTCCCCGTCTCATTCAAATTGCCAAAGAATCCCAAACCCAATACATCGTCGGCGACGCTACAGGCAGAAGCATCCTCGAGCACGCGGGCATTGCCACGGCACACGCAATGGTCATCGCCACGAACGATCGCAAGGCCACCCGCGCGATTGTCTCGGTGGCGCGCTCCATGCGCGAGGACCTGTACATCCTGGCCCGGTGCCGCTTCGAATCCGACCTGGACGAGATTTACCGGCTTGGCGCAAGCCAGGTCATCCCCGAGGACTTCGAGACGTCCATCGAAATCGCCGCGCATGTCCTTAAAGAAATGGACATCCCCGACAACATCGTGGAGGCTCAGCTCGCCGCGGTACGCGCGGGACGCTACGGCATGTTGCGCGGCAAACCCACCGACCGGGCCGCTCAGCAGGAGTTGATGAAGGTCTTGCAGACGACGGCAACGCGGACGTTCTATCTCGAAGAGAGTCACGGCGCGTGCGGCAAGACTATCGGACAACTCAATCTTCGGGCGCGGACGGGTGTGCTGATCATCGCGGTGGTGCGCAACGGCGTGCCCAACACCAACCCCGCCGTCGATACGCTTGTTCAGGCTGGTGATGTCTTGGTGCTGGTTGGCGCGCATGTACAGCTTGAAGCGGCCAAGAACCTCCTGCAAGGAGGCGAACCGAGCGGGGTATCCGGCGCCTCCCCCGCGTAACCGAGGGAACTTTCACCCCAACGAGGGGATGTACACCGGGAAGGGGAGATCTGTCATGCGTACAAAATGCTTGCTCGTCGTGTTGCTCGTGGCGTCCGTGGCCGCATCGGCCCAGACCTCGCAAACCGTGAAAGACCCGGAACTTGCGCGGTATTTCGACCGTGTGTCTCGGGCGATGTTGGATGCCCAGAGCGTGGCCGATTCCGGCGATTCGATTCAGTTCAGACAGGCCCTCAAGGCGGTCAACGAGACGTGGCAGGACGTGTTCACGAGGTACCGCGCGTGGGCCACGTCCGACACGAATTGGCAGGCCGACTTCGACGCGATCCAGACCTTGCTCATCAACGCCACGAATGCCATCACGCCGGGCGATAATCTGCCCAATGCATCCGCACAACTCGATGCGGCGGCCGAGAAACTGTCGGCGCTGCGCGACCGGAACGGCGTACCCGATTTGATGGGCACTGCCGAGGATACCGGCGCCGCACTCAAATCGCTTCAGGATTCGGTCAAGTCCCTGCAAGGCAAACGCTACACCGATTCGGACTACACGATGTTGAAGGCCTCGTTCGACGATGCGCTGACGAGTTGGAAGAAGTTGACGCAGGCCGTTATCGACACCAACGCGCTCGGACTCAGCAGCGGTCAGCTCGACTCGTTGCAGCGCCTGATTACGTTGCAGAACGTCGGCTTTGAAACCCTCGACAACGTCCTCAAGAATCCCGACACACTGACCTTGCTGAACAATCTTCAAGACATGCAAGACCGCTTGGCGCAGTTTATGGGCGAGTTGACTCCCAGCTTGATTGCTGCAGGCATGACCGATACCGACTCGGCGGATGCGGCTGGGACCACGGATTCCAAGTCAGGCGGAAAGAGGCTCTTCCCGCGCCGGCCCCGGTTGTTCCGCTAGCGTCCGGGGCCATCTGCCGCCGTGGCCGCGTCACGACTTTCGACCTTCCCCTGCGCCCCGCGCTTGGCGTTTTCTCTGATTGCGTGGTAGCATCCATATGGAGTCGGGGGGGCCAATAGGGACGCGCTCGCCCCTCAAAATGGTGGATTCGCCCGAAGGCAGTAAAAGGGGAGGTCACTATCATGTCGCAAAGGAAGAAGTTTGTCCTGGGCGTCGCGGGAATGGTCGCCAGCATAGCGCTATTGAGCACGGGCGGCTTAATCTTGGCCTTGGTGAATGCGGAGATCACC
This sequence comes from Candidatus Hydrogenedentales bacterium, assembly GCA_041859475.1. Classification (GTDB taxonomy): domain Bacteria; phylum Hydrogenedentota; class Hydrogenedentia; order Hydrogenedentales; family SLHB01; genus JAIBAQ01. The sequence continues at coordinate 618 of JBHEKO010000793.1, read as the reverse complement.
GTCTCTCCACAGACACTCGTGCTTTCCTCTAAATCAGCCTCATGGGTGACGGTTCACACGGATCTTCCATATTCCTCGGTACAATCGGCGTCGGTGACGCTCGATGGCGTTCCGATTGCCTGGTCCAAGTCGGACGCCAAGGGCTACTTTGTCGCCAAGTTCCAGATGGTTGAGGTAAAGAACATTGCCGTTCCACCAGTCGTTGAATTGACACTTGAGGGAACGCTGAAGGACGGCCAGACGTTCAGCGGCACCGATTCGGTACCTGTCATCCCGTAATACTCAGGGCACGCTCCGTTGAACGAACTGAACCACTCGTGCGATGCCGGGGCCCGAGGCAGAGTAGTCGCGTGACTATGTGCTAGCGAATGCATCACGACTTGCAGGAACTGGTATAATGCGCCTCGCGTGCGATGTGTGCGTCTGGCTCGGGGCCGCGCCTCCGCTGGGATTTCCCTGGTCGCGTGTTTGCGTGCGTTTCACCGCTTTGTAGAAGGGGTCGGTTTCGAGCCGTTCCTCGATAGCCGCGCGGATGGCCGAGGCGGTTTCGGGCGTCGCATACTGCTCCAGGTAGGCCCACGCGCTCGCTTCGTCTCCCATCAGGCAGGTATCGGCAAC
>JBHEKO010000748.1:0-5944 GCA_041859475.1 Candidatus Hydrogenedentales bacterium | reverse complement strand
AAAGCGCTGCGCCCACCAAGAGCACGGATACTGTGCGAACGAATTGAATCGACATCGGCTTGTGCCTCATTGCAGAACTCCAGTACCTCGACACCGGTTGATGGTACCTGTGAACTCGCTACGGTTTCCAGTGGAAAGACTGGGAGTGCATGCGTCTGAAAGAAGGGAGGCGCAAATCGCCATCCGGCATTTCGTAACGCTGGCATCTTGCCGACTCTTGAATGTAACGCTGGCATCCTGCCGGCTCTTGGGGTTGAGAGCACCGGCGTTGCTCTGCGGGGGAATGCCGCCTGGAAGGCGGCGCTACGAATACAACTGACTTCATTCGAACCCAATTGGACCTGGGCAGATTCAATCGCGAGCGTTGTGCGGCGTCACCTTCTAGAGCGTATCGTCGCGGAGCTTCTTGGCCATGAGCGGCGGGCACCCGTTGCAGCGGTGCTTGGTATTGGTGAGTTCTTCCGGGATGGAGTGTGGCAAGGAGATATCGTTCATCACCGAGGAAAGCTTCCGCTCGAAGAAATGCCCGAAGCGGAACTGCTCTTTGCCAAGCACCAGGCCGCAGGTGTACATATTACCTGTCGCGCCTACGCAGGTCATTGTGCTGGGGAGTTGGCAGGCCGGCGAGCGTTCGCTGTCGTTGATGCCTTCGGCATTGTGGACTCGGATACCGAGGTTCTCCGCGATTCTTGCCGAGTACAGGAATTCCTCGTCAATGAAGAGGCGCGTCTTGCTCAGGTCGAGCTTGGCGAGCATTTGGGCGTCGTTTTCGCATAGAGGACGTCCGTAAAGATGGACGCCGACGAGCATGTCGTGGCTTACCTGAGCCCAATCGCCGATGGTGATAAGGTGTGGGTGCTCGGAGATGGGCCTGCCAATGCTTACAATAAGGGTGCGGACACCGCACGAAGCGGATTCGTCGACAATGTCCAGCCACTCGTCGAGGGCAAGGGGATTCTGCCGCTCTTGCGGGGGCAATTGACACCCGTTCACATCGACTTCACCAGGGAGATGCATCCAGAGGTACTCGACTTTGGCCTGGGCGGCCTCCGGTACGGGTTCCTCCTTCCCACACTCTTCGAGACCACGCATAATGGCCTGCGGGAGCGCGAAGGGGTTTTCTTCCTGGTAGATCTCCTGCCATCGTTTGCGGGAACTCACTGTTCGTTCTACCTACTTCTCGATTTGGGCCAACCGACGGTTTATGTCTCGCAGGGCGGGATATACATCCCTATACACCTCGAACCGTTCCTGAAACGCCCGTCGTCGCGTTTCATCCGGCTCGCACACATAGGCGAACTTGACAGCGTGCTTTACCATATCTTCTATTGAAGCGACCGCACCCACACCTCGACCCGCCAGCATCGCCACTCCGAAGGCGGCTGCTTCAGTGGTTTCGAGCACGGCCACGGGCATCCCCATAATATCCGCTTTTCGCTGCACCCATGTTCGACTCTTCGCCCCGCCGCCTATGGCCCGGAGGCGATTCAGGGTTACTCCCGCACTCTGTAACATTTCCAGATTCAATTTCATTTCATACGTGACGCCCGAAAGGACCGCCGCAACGATTTGCTCTTTGGGCGTATTGAGGGTGAGACCAAGGATGGCTCCCCTGCTTTGGGTGTCGAAATGGGGGGTGCCCGTGACCGTGAAGTGCGGAAGAATCAGCAGATTCTCCGGCTCGGGAGGGACGTTGCGGCAAATGATGTCGTACACGTCTTCCCCGGATTGACGGGCTTCCTGCACCTCGGCTTGGGCGAACGTGTCGCGGTACCAGCGCAGGAGGGAGCCGCCGGTAAAGTTGAAAGCGATGGAGGCATACAGGCCCTGAACGCAACTTGGGTAGCAGCAGAGGTTGCTTTCGACGGTCTTCGAATTGACCGTATAGGCACTGAAAATCGGGCAGATACACTCGACGGTGCCGGTTGCGTAGACTGCTTCCCCGCCGCTGAGAATGCCCGCCCCAAGGGCTCCAGCGGGCTGGTCGTGGCCGCCAGTGACCACGACGACACCCTTGGGAAGCCCCAGGTCGTCAGCGACGCGGTTGGGCAGCGACCCCACCACGCGGCCGGAAGGCGCGGGCGTGGCAAGCAGCGCGGGGTCCACATCGGCAATCCCTAGAACCTCGCTGGACCATCGCCCCGCACGAACGTCCAAGGCCATCGTGCGGGCCGCCAAGCTGAGGCTGATGGTGGGTTCAAGGCCAAGCTTCAGGTGAACGAAGTCTTCGTAACAAAGCCATTTCCAGGCGTTGCGGTAGACGTCAGGCTGATTCTGCTTGAACCAGAGGATCTTGTTCAGCGAGTACATCCCGTGCAACGGCATCCCGGTGATTAACGCCAATTCGGTGCGAGACTTGTGGGCGAGCCACCACGCGGGCATATCGGCCGTTCGAGCGTCGAACGTGACGACGCTATTGGTGAGACACGTGTGGTCTTTGCCGACGGCGTGGACGGCTTCGCCTTGAGCGGAAATGCCGATGGCGCGGATGGGGTCGCCACTTGTCTTTGCGGCAATCTCGATCAGGACGTCCCGTATGGCCGCCCAAACGGTCTCGGGGTCGAGTTCCTGCCAGCCAAGGCGTGGGGAAATGAGAGGATACTCTCGATAGGCGGATGCAAAGGCTTTGCCTTCGACATCGAAAGCCACGGCCTTTGTACCGGTCGTGCCAACGTCCAACCCCAGTAGACTCATCGCGGGCGTACTCCTCCAGTCGGCGATTATTGTGGACGGCGGCGTTGCATTAGTCAAGATTAAACCTGAGTGCAGTAACGGTAGGCATACCCGGGAGTACAAACAGGTGCGGCCAAGCAACGCCGCAGTGCTCTGCAAGGCTTCGTGATGTTGGAGACGAGAAGATGAAAACGAAACGATGTACCGTTTGCCAAACCGACTTGCGCAACGCCAGGCAATTCCGGGTCACGGTCAAATCGATTGGAATGCCCGCACGCACGCGCACGTATTGCGGAGGGTGCGCCGCGCGTTATCTGGACACGGTTGACCTGTTTGGCATGACAGTTCCCCTGATCGACTCGGTGCGCGTTCTTCCCGCCGCATAGCCGCAGAAACCTACGAATTGGGCTGGGGCGTCTTCGGGCTCGTTGAAACAGGCAATGGCGGACCCGATGTGACTAATTCACCAAATCTACCCAAAGTGATAATTTCGCCCTTTGAAATGTTGGTACATATTCCGTCCGCTTGAACCACGCCTCATCGCGGCGTAAACTTTCCGTCCACTAACCTCACTTGGGCGGGAGCATTGCATGAAAGCGTTTTATTGTGTCGGTACCCATTGGGACCGTGAATGGTACGAGACATTTCAGGAATTCCGGATGTGGCTGGTCGAGTTGATCGACGACTTGCTCGACTTGATGGAGCGCGAACCCAAATTCGCGCACTTCCATCTGGATGGCCAATCTGTTGTATTAGAAGATTACTTAGCCATACGCCCAGAGCAGCGCGAACGCCTGCTGGCGATGCTCAAGCAGGGGCGAATTCTCTCCGGTCCGTGGTACGTGCTACCGGATGAGTGGCTGATTTCGGGCGAGAGTTTCGTGCGCAATTTGATGACGGGGATGCGGGTATGCCGGGAGATGGGCGTACACCCGATGCCGTATGCCTACACGCCGGACCAGTTTGGACACGTGGCAACGCTACCCATGATCATGGCGGGATTCGGGCTGGACGTGGGGATTATCTGGCGGGGAGCGCAGGACGAGAACTATCCCGCGCAGTTTGTCTGGGTGGGGCCGGACGGCAGCCGGATGCTCACGCACAAACTGATGGACCGGGGCAGCTACGGCCCATTCGATTTTCTCGCACGGCGTCCGTTGAAAGAGGGCAACTATTCGGACGAGAGCTTCTCGCACCACGTAGAACCCTACCTGACCGACGAGAAGAAGCGGGCATCGGCGCCTGCGTTATTGCTGTTGGACGCGATCGATCACCAGAGTTGCGACGCGGAAATGATCCGCGCATTCGAAGAGGTTGCACGCCGCAATGGCGACATCGATTTCGCGTGGGGAACCTTGCCTCACTATGCGGAGGAATTGCGCAAGCACGTCGACAAGCTGCCCGAGCGTAAAGGCGAAATGAGAGAACCGGCGCGGGATGCCAAGCGCGTTGGACAGTATTTGATCGTACACACGATTTCAAGCCGGTATCCATTGAAGCAACGGAACGACCAGTGCCAATCGTTAATGGAAAAATGGGTTGAACCCTACGCACTTTTCCAGGCGATGTCGGGCCCCAAGCCGATTCTGCGGTACATCGACGTGGCGTGGGAATATCTCATCAAGAATCAGCCGCACGATTCCATCTGCGGGTGCAGTATCGATCAGGTTCATCGCGACATGATGTATCGCTACGATCAATGCACGGAGATAGGCGACGGCGTATTGCGCCGTGCGGTGGCTGCAATCGGCGAGGCGGACGATGCGGAGAAATCCGCAACGCACGTCGCGGTGCACAATCCCCTGCCGTTCCGGCGCCTTGGCGTGTTCGATTTGGCCTTGCCCTTCGCAAAGGATTGGCCGGAGTTCTACATTGACGGGCTTTGCACCACGGAACGCGTAAACAAGTTCACATTGCAAACCAAAGACGGGCACCCCGTGCCGTTTCAGTTGACGCGAATCGAGCGAGAGACGACTCACAAGAGGATTAACAATCAGGGTCGGAGAGTCACGCATACCGGCGACATTTATCACGTTGCGGCGGAAATGGAATTGCCGCCGTGCGGCCACGTCAGCATTGAAGTCTGCCCTTCACAAGATGCGACGCGCAATTTCGGGACCTTGCTGACTGGACCGTTGTCCGCGACGAATGGCGCTATCTCTCTGAAGGTGAACCACGACGGCACGGCGCGTGTGGCGCATGGCGCAACTGGACGCATCTTCGACGGGCTGTTCGTGTACGAAGACTGTGGCGATTCGGGCGATGGTTGGACGCGCGGCAAGCTGATTAACGACCTCGTCACGCGCACGCCCGGAACGCGCGTTACGGTTGGCGTGCAGGAAGACGGGCCGCTGCGGACGGTGTTTCGTATCGAGCGCGAGTTTGCGGTGCCGCGCGAAATGGAGCGAAGGACCTGGAGCCGTTCGGATGATCGGACGGTGTTGAAGACGACGGATTGGCTTTCCGTGCAAATCGGTTCGCCGTGCATCCACGTGCGTACGCGAGTCGAGAATACGGTCAAGGATCATCGTTTTCGCGTTCTCTTTCCGACAGGCGTTTTGTGCAACCATTCGTTTGCCGACACGCCGTTTGGAATTGTCGAGCGCGACATTCTTATTCCGGAAGAGACTGCCACTTGGCACGAGCGGATTAATCCCGAAAAGGCATTCACGTCGCTATTCGGCGTGCAGGATGGCCAAGGCGGATTGGCAGTCCTCTCCCCTTCCGGTCTTCACGAGTATGAAGTCACCCAGACTCCGGAACGTTCGCTGGCACTGACGTTGTTTCGTTCCACATTTCAGACGGTGGCGACGGCCGGCGAGCCGGACGGCGAATTGCTGGGGACGCTGGACTTCGAGTACCTTCTGTATCCGTTTGGCGGCACCTTCGACGCAGCCCGCGCATTGCGCATCGTATCGGAGACGCAAGCGGGAGTGTACGCACATGCGCGGAAGCAAGCCGCGGAGGAGCGTTCCTTCCTCGAAGTCACACCGGGAGACGCGGTGGTCACGGCCATTAAGCCCGCCGCAAACGGCGAAGGCGCAGTCGTCCGGTTGTGGAATCCATCGGATGAGATGAGACATGAAGTCATTCGCCCCGCATGCAAGCTGGCGTCGGCACACTTGTGCAACCTAAACGAGGAAGTGGGTTCGGCGATCCTCATCAAGGACAATACGATTCCCGTGAGCGTCCCTCCGCGTGGGCTGGCGTCGGTCTTGTTTACGTGGATGACGTAAAGACTCATAGCCCGGCGAGGCCGATAGGTTCTATG
>JBHEKO010000479.1:0-12228 GCA_041859475.1 Candidatus Hydrogenedentales bacterium | reverse complement strand
TCTTTGTCGGCATCAAGGATCGCGACCAAGGCGACCTCGGGTATGTCGAGGCCTTCGCGCAAGAGGTTGATGCCGACCAGCACGTCGTACTCCCCGGCGCGCAACGCGCGCACCAGCTCGATGCGCTCCAGCGTTTCCACGTCGGCGTGCATGTATTTCACGCGGACGTTGAGGTCGTGGAAATACTCCGTCAGGTCTTCGGCCATGCGCTTGGTCAACGTGGTGACGAGCACGCGCTCGTTTCGCTTGACGATGCCCCGGATCTGGTCCAACAGATCGTCGACCTGATTGGCCGCGGGGCGCACTTCGATCTCGGGGTCGATGAGTCCCGTGGGGCGCACGACCTGCTCGACGATCAAGCCCTCGCTTCGTTCGAGTTCGAACGCGCCCGGTGTCGCGCTGACGTAGATGGTCTGGCCCGCGAGCTTCTCGAACTCCTGGAACTTGAGCGGGCGGTTGTCGCGCGCGCACGGCAACCGGAATCCGTAGTCCACAAGCTTGTCCTTGCGCGAACGGTCGCCCTTGTACATGCCGCCCACCTGCGACACCGTCACGTGGCTCTCGTCGATGACCAGCAAATAGTCGTCGGGGAAGTAGTTCATCAAGGTATACGGCGCCTCGCCCGGCATGCGGCCGTCGAGGTGGCGCGAATAATTTTCGATGCCGCTGCAGAATCCAATCTCGTTGAGCATCTCGATGTCGAACCGCGTGCGCTGGCCGAGCCGTTGCGCCTCAAGCAGTTTGCCTTCGCCTTCGAGTTCCTTCAGCCGCTCCTGCAGCTCGAACTTGATGCCCTCAACGGCGCGCTTCAGATTGTCCGCCGAGGTGGCATAGTGCGTGCCGGGAAAGATCGCCGTGCGCTTGATGCGGCGATTCACGGCTCCGCGCAGAGGGTCGATCTCGTAGAGACCGTCTATCTCGTCGCCGAAGAATTCGGCGCGGATCGCGATCTCCGCTTCGTACGCGGGAAACACGTCGACCGTGTCGCCGCGCACGCGGAACGTGCCGCGGTGGAAATCGACATCGTTGCGCGCGTACTGCATGGCGACCAGGCCCGCGATGAAATCCTCGCGCGGCATGGTCTGGCCCTGGGCCAGCTCCACGCGTAACGCGCCATAGGTCTCCGGCGAACCGATTCCGTAGATACACGATACGCTGGCCACGATGATCACGTCACGACGCGTCAGTAACGCGCGCGTAGCCGAGTGGCGCATCTTGTCGATCTCGTCGTTGATCGACGACTCCTTCTCGATGAACGTGTCCGTTGTGGGCACGTAGGCCTCGGGTTGGTAGTAGTCGTAATAGCTGACAAAGTACTCGACCGCGTTTTCCGGAAAGAGGCCCTTGAACTCGCTGTACAGTTGCGCGGCGAGAATCTTATTGGGTGCGATGACAAGCGCGGGGCGGTTCACTTCCTCGATGACGTTCGCGATGGTGAAGGTCTTTCCCGAACCAGTCACCCCGAGCAGAACCTGATGCTTCACGCCCTCGCGAAGGCTCAAGACAATGTCTTTGATTGCCTGCGGCTGGTCGCCCTCCGGCTTAAAGGTCGATACAAGTTTGAACACGTCCATGAAGCGTTAGGGCCTCGACAGGTATTCGACGGGCATGCGTGAAACCTCGACCACGCCCGGCACGGTGCGGATGGTGGCGGCAATGCGCGCGATGCTGTCTTGGTCCGGCGCTTCGAAGACAAACTCGAAGAAGCTCCGTCCATTTTCGCTGGGATGATACTGGGCGCGCGTGATGCTGATGTTCATGGGGCGAATCGCGTTTGTGATGTCGGCGAGCATATTCGGGCGTTGCCCCGTGGTCACGCGCATGCCGATTTCGACATGCTCCTCGCCTTGCCACGACGCCTCGACAATGCGGTTCGAATCGCGTTTCGTGTTTGCAAAATTGCGGCAGTCGGCGCGATGGATCGTGATGCCCGGCATCTTCGTGACATAGCCGATGACCGCGTGACCCGGCATGGGCTTGCAGCACTTCGCGAAATTTACCGCGATGCCTTTGGCCCCCTCCACGCGAATGAGCTTATCGCGCGTCGCATCGTCGACCTGCTTGATCACGCGGGGACGCGACTCCGGCATCATGCGGATTGTGTCGCGTTTGATTTGCCCTTCGAGCGGTTCGAGTTCGCCGAGTTCGCGCAAGCGCTGCCGAATGCGCGTGCGCGCCTTGCCCATCACGACGACTTCCAGCCAATCCAAGTGCGGCGTCTGCGCCTTCGACGTGAGAATCTCCACCACGTCGCCGGTTTGCAGGTTGTAGCGCAGCGGAACCAGCTTGCTGTTCACGCGCGCCCCAATGCAGTGGTGGCCGATGTCCGAATGGATGTGATAGGCAAAATCGAGCGGCGTGGCGCCTTCCGGCAGCTCGCGCACTTCGCCTTTGGGCGTGAACACATAGATGTCCGAGCGGCTCACGTCGCGACGGATGGTGTCCAGGAATTCGTCCGGACCGTGGGTTTCCTGCAACCATTCGTACATCTGGCGAAGCCACGTAAGCTGCTTGTCCAACTTCGCGTCCCGCGAACCTTCCTTGTACTGCCAATGCGCCGCGATGCCTTCCCGCGCCGTGCGGTCCATGTCCTCGGTGCGAATCTGGATTTCCAGCGCGCGCCCGTTCTCCCGCATCACAATCGTGTGGATGGACTGATACATGTTGGCCTTGGGCATCGCGATGTAGTCTTTGAAACGCCCCGGCACCGGCGGCCAAAGCGCGTGGACGACGCCCAGCGCGTTGTAGCATTCCGATTCCGTCTGCGTGATGATGCGCAGGGCCAGCACGTCCAGAACCTGATCGAAGTCCTTCCCTTGCTGCTCCATCTTTCGATAGATGCTGAAGAGGTGCTTTGGCCGCCCGATTACGCGCGCATTCACTTCCGCCTCGGACAAGCGCGTCTCGAGATAATCGATGGTATCGTTGAGCCACGCCTCGCGTTCGTGCCGCTTCATGGCGACTTGCGCGGCGATCCGTTTGTACTCGGCCGAATTCAAATGGTGGAAGGCATGGTCCTCCAACTCCCATTTCCATTGGGCGATACCGAGCCGGTGCGCAAGTGGCGCATAGATGTCGAGCGTCTCCTGCGAAATGCGCCGGACTTGTTCCGAATTCTTCAGGAACTCGATGGTGCGCATGTTGTGGAGCCGGTCGGCCAGCTTGATAAGAATGACGCGAACGTCGCGCGCCGTGGCGACCAGCATCTTGCGAAGGTTCTCGGCTTGCTTCTCTTGCTGCGAGGGCTTCGGACTCGACAGCTTCATGGTCTTGATCTTGCTCACGCCGTCGACCAGAAGCGTGATCTCCTCGCCAAACTCCTTCTTCAATTCGTCGTGAGTGACCCGTGTGTCCTCCAGGACGTCATGCAGCAGGCCCGCCGCGATCGTGACCGGGTCGAGATTGAGCTGCGACAGAATGCGCGCCACCGCGATGCAGTGCGAGATATAGGGGTCCCCGGACGCGCGGTTGACCCCGTGGTGCGCATCGTTCGCAACGCGATACGCCTTGCGCACAACGTCCAGGTTGGCGCCAGGATGGTTCTTCCGCAATTGTTTCAGGAGTTTTGCAAATTCTGCGCGCATAACCTACCGCGTCACGCTGGGCGCATGGCCCACGCGTTTGATGCTCTTTCCGGCGTTAAATGCCTTTTGTGTATAAACGTGAATTGTACCATTTTTCATACCCCGGTCGCTTGCGCGGGGAGAGGCAAACTGAATGCATACTCGTATTTAGGGCTTACATCCCACTTCCCATTCCCATTTGAATCGAAGATGGCGGACAGGAATGTCCGCCCTCCTATCGTTTCGACAGGATGTGCTCGACGATGCGGGCTCCGTGGTCCCGGCTGTTTTCCACGAAGACGGTATTGGATTCCGTGCCCGCGCAGAGGGTACCGGCGACGTAGAGTCCGGGGACGGTAGTCTCCATGTTCCGGTTCAGAAGCGGCTTGCCGCAGGTCTTATCGATGACCGCGCCGAGCGCCGCGACGAGCGAGGTATCGGGTTCGTAGCCGGTCATCGCTAAGACGAAATCGTTGGGGATCGTAATGAGCGGGCCTCGATCCGGGCACAGCACCACCTCGTCGGGCCGGATTTCCTCGACCTCCACGTTGCGGTAGCAGGCAATCGCCTCTTCTTTGATGCGGTTCTCGATATCCGGCTCGATCCAGTACTTAGTCTCGAATCGATTGCCGCGCATAGCGACGGTGACGCGCGCGCCGCTGCGGTACAGTTCGAGCGCGACCTCGGCGGCCGAACTCCCCCCGCCGACGATAAGCACGTCGTGATCGGCGTACCATTGCGCCTCGGTGTAGCGGTGAGAAACCTTCGGCAGGTTTTCGCCCGGGATTCCCATGGGGCGGGGGTTATCGTAGAAGCCCGTGGCCACGACGACGTTGCGAGCGTTCCACGCGTACTTGCGGTCGTACTGGTCTTTCGCCACGACGCGGTACCAGCCATTCTGCGGATGCACGCTTACCACTTCGCGGTACGTGACCACCTGCAACTCGAAGTAGCGGACAAAGGCGCGGATATATGCCAGGTACTCTTGGCGCGTGGGATTCTTCTCGGTGGAGATGAGCGGGAATCCGCCGAGTTCGAGCTTGTCCGCGGTGGAAAACCAGCGCATGTACGTCGGGTGCGAACACAGCGCACTCGCGACGGGGCCTTTGTCGATGGCAAGCGCCGTAAGCCCCGCTTGCTTCGCCGCGAGCAGAACACAAAGCCCCGCCGGCCCAGCGCCGATGACGGCTATGTCCTGATTTGTGTCGAGTCCAATCGTCTTCATAGGAAGTCCTGCATCTCAAAGGATCTTATCATACGGAGTGCGAGCGAGCGGGAATGCCGTCAATCGAAGAGGCGGAATCGAATGATGGCGTACAACGCGGCAACGCCGTCCTTCCAACCGATCTTCTTACCCTCGGCGTAGGTGCGGCCGCTGTACGTGATCGGCGTCTCATAAATCCGGCAGCCGAGGCGCACCACCTTCGCGGTGAATTCAGGCTCGAACCCGAAGCGGTTGGACTTGAACTGCAGGTCCTTGAGAATCGACGCGCGGAATGCCTTGTAGCACGTCTCCATGTCGGTCAGGTTCAGATTCGTGAGCGCATTGGAGAGTAGCGTCAGAAGCATATTGCCCATGGAGTGCCAAAACAGAAGCACCCTTCGCGGTCCGCCCATGAAGCGTGACCCGTACACAACATCGGCTTTGTCGTTGAGAATGGGTTCCAGCAACTTGGCATAATCGCCAGGGTCGTACTCCAAGTCCGCATCTTGAATAATGACGACCTCACCGGTCACGTGCGCAAACCCAGTGCGCAATGCTGCTCCCTTGCCTTGATTGCGATCGTGCAGCAAGACCGCGACGCCGTCCTTGCCGTCCAACTTCTTCAGCACGTCGCGCGTGCCATCGGTCGATGCGTCGTCTACAATGACGATCTCCGTGTCGTACGGAGTAGACTTCACGCGGACAACCACTTCCGCGATGGTGCTCGCCTCGTTGTAGACGGGAATGACGATCGAGATTCTCATGCCCCCTCCGTGTGCGCCCTTCGATACGCGGGTAAGAGTACCCGGTTGCGCGCGGCGAGTCCAAGTGCATGACTTCATGCTACATTATGCTTGGCATCGAGAGTCTTGCTGTCTGGCGTTTTGCACAGGTGTTCCGTTGGCTTTGGAGACTTCGACCATGACGCATCGTGGGTCCGTAAGTGATCGCAACATCATCGTGGCGGTCTTCTGCATCTCGCTGCTGGTGGCGGGCGGCATTCTGGCGGTAGCCGCGCTGCCGGGCCTGTTGAGGTCATCCAAGGCAATCAAGTCCGCCGCCGCCACGCTTCAACCGCCGCCCGTCGCGGAGGCTCCCCAGACTGCGCCCGTTCAGGAAGTGCAAACACCTGCCGCCGCGCCCAATCCCACGCCAAAGCCTGCTTCGTTGCCAAAGGCAGAGTCGCGGGACCCCAAGGCCCCGGATACCCTCATCCGCGTGACGGACGCCGTAGTCGTCCCGAAAGTAAAACGGCTCGGTATCAACGTCGGCGGGCGTAGCGTCTACGGTGCCGCGCAAATGATCAAGAACGTCATACCCAACCCCGGTTTCGAGTCGGCTCTGTACGGCACCATCTTCCATGCCAAGAAGGGCTCCACGGGGCGTCGCATCGTGCAGGACTTCTGGGAGACGGCCTGGAACCTGGACCAATATGGCATAGGCCAGCCGGCCGGGTTCTGGAAAGGCGGCGAATACGAGGGCGTCTACGGAGCGGTTGAGGGACGCACGGGGTCCATCTCCAACTTCACGCTGGAAGACAACCGAAACGTGTTTCACCTTGACGCCGATGGCCCCGCCCCGAACGAATGGGACGTGTTCTTCGCGCGCACGCAACTCCCCGGCATCGCCGCGGGCAGCCAGATGAGCACGGAAGTCATCGACACCACGTCGACCCGCCCCGGCAGCCCCGGCAGTCAGTCGCTGCGTCTTGGCGGCTCCAACGCCGATTACACGCTCTACCTGGACAGCGAGTGGCGCGATGGCGACAAGTCCGCGGGGAAGATGCTTGTCGTCAAAGGCAACTGGAAGCTGTCGTTCTGGGCCAAGGGCGGCGGCAGCGGCGACAAGATTCACGTCCAATTCTATCGCGAAGGCGAAGGCCGCTTTGTCGACGAGACGATCGCGTTAAGCGGCGAATGGCAGTCGTTCGAGCGCGTCTTCGTCGTTCCGGAAGGAGCCGACAAACTCACGGGATATGGCCTCAACGACTATCACCCCATCCTTGTCTTTCGGATCTCCGTCGAGGGCGCGGCATGGATCGACGACCTCGATGTTGAATGCGCCGACAACGCCAATCCCACCGTGTTCACCGATGCCTACGTCGATGCGTTGAAGGAGTTGCGGCCCGGCGTGTTGCGCAATTGGAGCACGCAGCTCGGCGACACCCTCGACAACCAGCTTGCGGAGCCTTGGGCCCGCAAGACCATCGGCTTCCGCCCGGGCTCGCGCGTTGCCGACATGTTCTGCTTTTCGTTGCACGAGTTTCTCCAGCTTTGCCGAGAGACCGGCGCCGAACCGTGGTATGTCATCCCCCCCACGTTTGCGGCGAAGGACCTGACGGGGCTGGTGGAGTACTTGGCAGCCCCCGCGGACGGCAAGCATACGTACGCGGATCGCCGCGCCGCGTTGGGCCAAGCCGAGCCGTGGACCTCGGTGTTTCCCGTGATTCACTTGGAGTATGGCAACGAGATGTGGGGCGGCGCATCCGGCGGGGATCCCTTCTTCGGGGCTTCGGCGCTCGGCGGGGAACGCTTGGGAAGCATCGCCGGCGACCGGTTTGCCATCCTCAAATCGAGTCCGTCTTACAAGGCCGAGTCGTTTAACCTGATCATCGGAGGGCAGGCGGGCTACCCCGAACGGCAAGGCGAGATTTCAGCGAACAGCACGAACCACGCCACCATCGCGCTGGCTCCGTACTTCGGAGAATTGGAGAAGGGCGACACGCCGGAGTCGATGTACTACCCGCTATTCGCGCGGCCAACCGCCGATGCGCTCACGGGAAATGTCCGGCGCTGCTACACCTTCATGACCAAGCAAACGCCGAATACGCGGATGGCCATCTACGAGATCAATTTCCACACCACGGGCGGCGATGCCCCCCTCGAAGTGCGCAACACGTTCGTTGCCGGCGCATCAGGGGCAATTGCCCTCCCGCTGTACATGCTCACCTACCTGCGCGATTTCGGCGCACGCGAACAGTGTGCATTCACCTCGCTTCAGTATGCCTTCCGAATGGAGAACGGCGAGTACGTTCGCATGTGGGGATTGCTTCGCGATATCGCCGCTACAGGCCGCAAGCGTCCGACGTGGCTCGGCGTCGAACTCGCCAACCACGCCGTACAGGGAGACCTGGTTTCGACGGAGCAGAACGGCCGCAATCCGGAGAGGGTCCAGCCGCCCGGAAAGAGCATCGAGCAGGAGACTCCGTTCGACTTGGTGCAATCGTTTGCGTTCCGCGACGGCGCGGCTTGGTCCATCGTGCTGTTCAACCTGGACCTCAAGTCCGATCAACCCGTCCGAGTCGAATTGCCTGCTGGCGCGCCGGCGCAGGGAACGGTCTATCAGATCGCCCCGGCGCGTCTCGACGACACCAATGAAGACAAATTAACCGTCGAAACAACGGCGACACCACGCACCGACTTGGGAAGCCCTATCGCACTAACGCTTCCAAAACACTCGGTCACGGCGGTGGTGCTCACACCGTAGCCCGCGCTTCAACGGAAGGCGGGTTTTCCAACCCGCCTCTTGATTCCGCCATCTGTGTTGGTCCTTCGCGCTTTCCAATCCGGCGTCGCAGATCAAAAGCGGCGGGTTAGAAAACCCGCCCTCCGTTTGGGCAGATTCTATTCGCGAACTCTTATTGCTTGACGCCAAACACATCCCGAATGGCTTCGAGATAGCCCATGCCGTACACGGTATCCGGTTCGAGATAGCTGCCTTCGGTCCACTCGTTCCACGCGTTGACCGAGAGAATCTTCGGTTGGCCGTGCGTACGGTCGACGAGGTCCTTGAACTTCTGCAAGGCCTCGCGAAACGCTTCAGGCGTATTTCCATCAAGGACGGGCGTGTACGGATATCCCACGTTTTCGAACACATCCGATTGAATGGTACGCGGGCTGGAATCCCACCCCATGGTGACATTGGGGTAATAGGGCTGCTTGTACTTGGCGATGAACTTCTCTGCATCAATTACCGACGCATCCCGCATCGCCGTATAGGACTGCTTGGGAAACACGTTCAGCGGCTGATGGTGGACCCAAACGTAGCTGGCGATGCTGTCAAAGCCGAGCTTGTCCAGCAGGTCGAGGATGTCGGGCACGACCTTCTCGCCCGGAAGCACGGGCTGTCCCCAAACCACCGCGTTGATGTTCAACTCGCCGAGGCCCGCCGCGCGCACCCGCTCCCGAAAGGCATCAAGCTCCGCGCGCGTCTGTTCGACGCCGCCAAACCCCGCCATGAGTGCGGTCAAGTCGTAGAAGGAAACATACAGGCCACCGTTAACCCGCCAATAAGACGGGTGCGGAAAGTAGTTCTTGATCATGTGATCCGTCGCATCGCGAAAGATCTTCGGGGAAACGGCCCCTTTCGCGAGGATATTCGCGGGACGGCTGCGTTGCGACGGCTGAATGTCGAGCCAATCGTGGTTGGCCCACATGATCGAGAACTTCAGCCGGTCGTTGTTCTTCGCGTTCAGGAAGCCATTGTCCAGCCCGCCGTGCAAGTACGGGCCACCCTCGTACCAATACCAATCGAAGATGAACGCCGTCAGCCCGTGATCGGCGGCAGCGGCAATCTTCTGCTCCATGACTTCCGGCTTCGATTCATCGGTATATCCCCAGAGCGGCACACGCGGCTGGCGATGCCCCTCGAAGCGAGGCTCCGCGCGCTTCATCAGCTCCCATTCCGTCCAGCCCGGGCCATGCCACTTGGCGTTTTGCTCGTTGGGATGGTAATTGGGAAAGTAGTAGGCGGCGATCTCGTACCCTGAACTCTCCCCGGCCTTCGCCGTGGCGGGCTTCGACGCATCCTGAGCCCAGGTATTCACCGCAAGCAACGCGACAAAGCTCAACCAACCGTATCTCTTGTAGGCCATGGCACAACCCCCCCGCCCTCTATGGGGCGATATACACCCACGCGCGAAGTCCGCTTGCGAGCGTCATTTCCACGCGCCGGTATAGACTCCCTTCGTACTGATCCACGCGACTCAACTCGTCCACGTCAACCGTCAACACGCGTCCGGCAACCGTTCCTTCCGGGTCGGGCGTCACGTTCGGAAACGTCTCGTCACCATCGCGGACGGTCGCAAGCCGATAGCCGTCGAGTTGGTCCGCCTCGCCCGAAATACAACGCCCGATTACGAGCAGTTGAACACGGGGATCGAGCAACGTGCCGTAGGCAAAGAGCAGCGAATCGTCGTGTTTGTCGGAATCCGGCAATCTATGCACGTCCTTTTCCGGCGCGGTTCAGGGCCGTAGTGTACGGGAGTTTGAGCATGATGTGCATCCCTTGTCTCCCCGCGAAATCGTCCCCGGCACACACGTCGTGATATAGTCTCTCGTTTACGCAATGGCTGGGAATTCCGTCGAAATGCGATTTCGTCGCCCTTTTCCCGCCTGAAACTCGCAACGATTCGGTAACCATGAAACCCTTTGACGAAGAATTGGTCTCCGGAAGCATCGCGCGTTCGGTCTGGAAACTCTCCTGGCCGATCGTCTTGATGAACATCATCAACGGCGTGCACGGAGTCGTGGACCAGGTGCTTATCGGCCACTACGTCAAAGACCACGCTGCAAACGCTGCTATTGGCTTGTCCTGGAACATCTTTCTCGTGGTCGTCGTCTCGCTCGCTTCTCTCTTCCACGGCATGGGCGTATTGGTCGCGCAGTCCGCGGGCAAACGGGACCGCGAGGCCATGGGCCGCATCATGCACGACGTGTTCCTGGCCACCATGTATATCGTCATCTTCGTCGTCGCGCCCGTCGGGTATCTGCTCTCCCCCATTATTCTTGCGCATGTGAATGCGACGCCGGATGTGCAACACCATGCCGCGCCTTACCTTAGAATTCTCTTCGCATTCGGCCTGCCCTTGTCCGCGGTGTTTCTCCTGAATACAGCGATGCAGGCCTCCGGCGACGCCAAGACCCCTTTGGTTCTCTCGGTCATGACAACGGTGTTGAACGTGTTGCTGAGTATCGTGTTCATCACGGGTATGGGCCCATTCGAACCGATGGGAACCGCCGGAGCGGCCCTGGGAACCTGCTTGGCGCCGGTCCCTGGCGTCATCGTTTCGCTGATGCTCATCCTTCGCAGAAAGTTGATCCTGCATCCACCGCCGAAATGGACCCTCGTGCCGGACTTCTCCGTCCTCAAAGCCGTGGCCAGCATCGGCATTCCCTCGGGCATTCATGCGGTCGCACTCAACGTCGGCGGGATTCTCTTGTATCGGTATATCGGCTCCCTTGAGCACAGTTCCGCGGCGCAAGCTGCATACACGATTTGCTACACACAGTTGTTCTCGTTCTTGACCTGGGCAGCCCTGGGCCTTCGCGGCGCATCCTCCTCCCTCATGGGTCAGAATATCGGCGCGGGCAAAGCCGACCGGGGGAAACGAGGTGTTCATCTGGCAACGGCAATGGGTGCCGGGTGGGCTATCGTCTGGGGGGCCATCGTCGTCGCAGCGCCTCAAACTCTGCTTGGCATTTTCAATGCCGACGATCCCCACGTGGCCGTCTACGGCGCGACCTTGCTGCGTTTCCTTGCGGTCTCGGGAATCTTCCTCGCCATGGCCCTGGCCATGACGGGAGGCCTTATTGGCGCGGGCGAAACCAAGAAGCCCATGTGGATCGCCATCGCCACGCAAATCGTCATCCTGCTAAGTATCTGCCAGGTCTTCAAGTGGACGGGATTACTGTCCACCAACACCATTTGGTTCGCGATTCTGATCAGTCATGTGAGCCGCTTTGCGATGACGTTCTACGCATTCGAACACACGAAATGGCGCACGACGCCTCTGGAGTTCAAAGGCCGATAGCGTCACCCTTCGTCCCAGGTACGCTTCGCCACCGCCAGAAATCGCTTCACGACGTCGCTCGTGGCGAACTTCTTCTGACCACGCAAATAGCTGCGCACTTCGTTTCTAAACGGTTTCCACCAGTGCTCGGGGATGCGTTCTATCCCATAGACCGCGCCGAAAATCGAGCCCGCCGTCGCGGCAGTACAGTCGTTGTCCAGCCCCATGGCGACGATGCCGCCAATCGTCTTTGTGAAATCGTCCTGCCCAAGCTGCAATCCGAACACGGTCAGGCACGCGTTGTTGTTCGTATGGACGTGATGCATGCCTTTGAAACGCGCGTCGACTGTTTTGCGCGCCTCGCGCCAGTCGCGAATGCCTGGTGCGCGCTTGAATGCCCACCGGAGGTCGCGTGCTAGACGGCAGCCCTTCGGGATTTCCGTCAGCCCGATGCGCAGGGCTTCCATCGGCGAATCGACAACAAATGCCGCAGCAATCGCGGCGGAGAAGAACATCTCGCCGTACACCCCTCCACGGCGGTGCGACAAGTACGCGTCGCGGTAGGCGTATTCGGCGGCGCGTTCCGGCCAGCCCGGCGCCGCATAGCCCCACGGATCGCTGCGAATGTCCGCGCCAATCCACTCCTGATACGGATTGCCGATCTCGGCGGC
>JBHEKO010000476.1:0-3672 GCA_041859475.1 Candidatus Hydrogenedentales bacterium | reverse complement strand
AGAGCGGCGCGTGGGTTGCACGCGCCGCTTGGGTCCTTGGGGAAGCTGGGGTTGGGCGTCAGTCTTCCCCGTGTCGTGGGGCGGTAGGGGGGTCGTGAGTAAGACTAGTAGTGCGCGTACGAGGGCCGCGGTTTCATCATGAGCGCCATGATGATGTAGCCAAGGCCGACCGGGAAGAATCCGGTCAGAATGAACGCAATAACCACGATCATACGCAGCCAGAACGCCGAGAGATCGAAGTAGTCCGCGAGCCCTTGGCACACTCCGCACAGAACGCCGTCGCGCGACCGGTACAGGCCTGTTCGCACACCGTCGTAATACCTTGTCATCGTACTATCCTTTCGTCCGCGGCGTACGCTCCGTAAAGGTTCGCCGTTCTATGCACACACAGTCTCGCGTTAGGAAATGGCGGCCCCGGTTGCGCCCTTCAGGCGGCGCAGTTCCGATTCGATGTCTTCGTCGCCGGCGAGCGCATCGATGCGTTCGCTCAACGTCGGCTTGCGTCCGAAATTGATGAGGTCCGCTTCGGCTTCGAGACGGTCGATGCTCTGCTCGACGTACTCGAACCGGGCAAAGGCGTCCGAGGTGCACACGCGGCGGATGTCATGTTGCGCGCGGCGCTTGTGCACGGCGTGAATGTGGCGTTGGATCAGCACGTGCTGCTTTTCACGGACGGATTCGATTTTGGACTCCAGCTCGGCGATATCGGCCTGATACTGTTCGAGGAGGGCTTCGCACTCCACGCGCTCGCAATCGAGGATCTCGACCCGGTCCATGTAGCGACGGCGTTCGACGAGCGCTTCGCGGGCGAGGTCGTCGCGGCCTTTGTTGATGGCCACCCGTGCCTTCACTTCCCACTCATTCGCACGCGCCCGGACGGCGTCTTGCTCACGTTCGATCTTCCGTCGGGCGGCCATGGCTCCCGCGCACGAGGCCTTCACCTCGATGAGGGTATCCTCCATTTCGCGCATCATCATCGACAAGAGCTTCTCCGGGTCTTCCGCCTTGTCGAGCATGCAGTTGATGTTCGCGCTGATGATGTCTCGCGCCCGTGTGAAGATTCCCATGACTCCTCCTTTGTGCATCGCGACGCGCTCCGCGCCGCGGGTTTGTTGCTAGAAACCCAGGTTAACGGCGCCCGACGGCTTCCATGAGCCTCGTGGCACGAGACGTTTCCACACACGCTGCGCCGGTTCCGAGGCCGGTACGGCGCGGCGGCCATACTCGACATGCAGGAAATGGCGGTCGCGCATTTCGCGAATGCCCGCGGCACTCTTGAGTCCCGCGCAGACCAGCTCGGTCAACGCGATCTTCACGTCGTGAATGTCCTCGTAAACGCGAACTCCCACGCGGTATCCAAGCGTCGTGGGTACGCACCACGCGACTTTGCCGAGGAATTCGATGGAACCGGCATCCGGCTTAGGGGCATCCACGTCGATGACGATGGGCTGTCCCGCTAGGAGAGGGCGGTCCACCCGAAGGCACAAGCCGCCTTGGTCCACATCGAGCACCACCGCGTGGCCGCCAATCTCACGGCCAACTTGGTAGCGCGCCTTGCCGTCGAACCTTGTCCGGCGGTATCGGCGTCGGGTGATCCACAGTTCCATCGGCTTCATCGTCTCCCTCTCCTCGTCGTGTCGGTTACGTCGACAACAATATCAACGCATGTGCCAAGAACAGCATCCAAGGATAAGCGCCTGAAAGTGAGTCACTTAGCGGACGAACGGGCGCTCAAGGATATTGACGAGTCGTGGCGGGATAGCCTAACCTGTGGTTGAAGCAGCCAAACTAAGGCGGAGAATGCAATGGGGGATCTATCGAAAGCGAGTGGGCGCGACCGGAATCGGCAGCTTGAGCCGCAGGTTCAAGAGGCGTTGGGGCAATCCGAGGCCTTTCTGGCGTTCCAGGAGCGCTTGTCCCGCGTGGCGCGGGTGGACCGTCCCGTGCTGATTCTGGGCGAGCGCGGCACGGGAAAAGAGCTGGCGGCGTCACGCCTGCATTTCCTGTCGCCCCGTTGGCAAGAGCCGTTTGTCGCGTTGAACTGCGCGGCCTTGGCCGCGTCGCTGATCGAATCGGAGCTGTTCGGGCACGAGGAGGGCGCCTTCACGGGGGCGATTCGCCGCCGCTCGGGGCGTTTCGAGGCGGCCAACGAGGGCACCTTGTTTCTCGACGAAATCGGCAACATTCCCGTCGAGACGCAGGAGAAGATCCTGCGTGTGGTCGAGTACGGGTGTTTCGAGCGCGTGGGCAGTTCGATCCCGATCCGGGTCGATGCGCGCATTATCGGCGCGACGAACATGAATCTCTCGGAGATGGCCAGCCAGGGGCACTTCATGCGCGACCTGCTCGACCGCCTTTCGTTCGAGGTCTTGTTTCTGCCGCCGCTGCGCGAACGCCGCGAAGACATCATGCTGCTGGCAAGTTACTTCGGCGCGCGCATGGCGCATGAACTTGCCTGGAAGGAAGTGCCGCAGTTCACGGACGAGGCGGTGAAGTTGCTTGAAGACTACGATTGGCCGGGCAACGTGCGCGAACTCAAGAATGTAATCGAACGCGCGGTCTATCGCTCCGACGACGCCATCATCATGGATACCGAAATCATCTTCGATCCGTTCCTAAGCCCGTACGAATGGCGCACCGAGACGTTCACCCCGAAGCTCGCTTCACCCGCGACTCCTCCGAATGAGCACGATTCCGCCCCTTCCGTGCTCGATATCGCACGCGGACGTCCGTTCGACGATGTGGTCCGCGAAGTGGAAGTCGACCTGTTGCGCGACGCGTTGCAGCGCGCAAAGTTCAACCAGCGCAAAGCGGCGGAGTGCTTGGGGCTGACGTACCACCAGTTTCGCGGACTCTATCGGAAGCACTGCGAGTCGCTGGGGGAGTGATTGGTTCGATTGCGGAGCGGACTTCCAGCCCGCCCGCTGAGGTCAGACGAAAGCGCATGGTTTCAATATGCCCCAAGTGGATGTACGTGAAGGCCGCACTCTTCCTGGTTATCGGAGGTATGTGCCTGTCGATCATCGTGATGGAAAGTCCAAGACTCACGACGGTGGTTTGTTCCGTGCTGATGATATGGGCCTTCTGCCGAGCATACTACTTTGCATTCTATGTCGTTGAACACTATATCGACGAAGAGTACCGATTCGCGGGACTTCTGTCGTTTGTCGAATACGCGGCACGAAAGCGAGGCGCGCTTGGCGTGGAAGAAGGCAACAGCCCGGACTCAGGAGTCAAGCGGCGAAATACTGAACGCGACTAATATCCTCTTCGGAGAGGTTGGACTGATCTGACAAAGCCGGAACTGGTTTCCGAGCCGCAGAATTGAATGCGCAATCAACATTTGCAGGGAGTCTTCATGGGATTTGCAGTAGAGCTGTCATTTGATGCCGACGCCGATACGGCGGTGCGGCGATTGTGGGAACGGTTGGAGGAGCATGGCATCTCCGACGTGATGCCGTCGCTGGGCGCATGCCCGCACATCAGCCTGGCTGTGTTCGATTCGGTGGATACCGGCGCGTTGCGGGACGAGCTTAAGCGATTCGCGGCGGCGGAGGCGTGCATCGACACGCGGTTCAGCGCCGTGGGGACATTCCCACGGACGAGTGCGTCGTGTATCTGGCGCCGGTGGTCACGGTGGAGTTGCTGGAGATGCACGCGCGGCTGCACGCG
>JBHEKO010000442.1:0-5025 GCA_041859475.1 Candidatus Hydrogenedentales bacterium | reverse complement strand
CAACGAGATGACAAAGTGCACCGGATCGTCCGGCTCAACCCAATCACGTAAATCTAACGGGAACAATAACGGCGTGTCTCGCTCTATCGGTACGAATCGTGTGCTCATGCACCTTATGTACAAAACTATCTTCAAACTGTCGAGTACAAAGTCCGACAGACTCGATCGGTCGGATTCGACGGATCGGTCCTATGGATTGGATGCCCTCGCTTAACTCGCCTGCCCCTTGTAGACTTCGGCCTCCAGCGCCATTCCCTTTTGCTCGTAGAAGTGGAAAACCTGATCGGAGGTGAGCGTCGGCAAGGGGGCTGTGATGGGAACCCGCTTCAGCACGGCGGCGATGTTCTGTGCGGCGAGGTGCAGGTCGGCGCGAGCGCGCCATGCGTCCGTTGTCCTCAGCATGTGAAGGCGGGCGCGTTCGATCAGGGTGTGCGCGATGGAACTTCGGTCGTTGAGTTGGGCGAAGAGAAAAATGGCGCGCGTGAACCTGCGTTCGCTCATCACGAATAGGCCGTTCTCCCGCTCGACGATGCCCTGATCGCGGTAGATCTCGCCCGCATCGAACGTACAGCCCCGAAGAGGATGGTCAACCGGTCTGTTGCTGAACCGGTGGTGCAAAAACTCCCGGCACATGCGGTCTTGGTACTCTTCGCCGACTTGCTCGAGGAGCATGGCCGCGAGCACCAGCGACTTCACCTTTTCCGCTTCCCCGATGCCCTGCTTGAAGTAGTCCTCCGGCGAAAGCGACGTAACGTCCTTTGCCTCGTGCATCTTCTGCCAATGTTGCCAGGAAAGCGTGAGCCGGTCGAAGGTGGCCCTGACAAAGGCGACATAGCGCGCATCGAGGGAGTGCTTTTCCTTACCCAGCCGGGCGATCACCCCCTGCGTTTCCATGAGCACATCCTTGGCCAATTGTAGACCGTGCTCGATCTGTTCTTGAACGGTCAGCTTCTCATCGACGAGAAACGCATTGTGGATTCCGCCACTGTCCTCGTCATCGACGGCGCTATCATCCGCATCACCGTTCCTCGCGCTCAGCGCGAGTTGCGTAGTCTTGAGCAGAAACAGGTCGACGCAATAGAGAGGCCCTTCGATTATTCGCTGATGATCGCCCGCGCCCTTGTAGCATTCCATGATCTCCGCGAACCGGCTGCTCACGTTGTTGGGGCCGATCTGCCCCAGCTTCTGTTCAAGCGCGTTCAAGAAGAAATCGCCGACAACGGTGTAGAGGCCCCTGCGCGTTTCGGATGCGACCTTCTTCCACAGAAAGTCGTATACCGAAGAGGCGACGTAGTAGGGATCCTGATGCTCGGCCTTTTCGTAGAGTTCCTGAAGCGCGGCCAGCTTCCGCTCGGCAGTGCCATCCGAAATGATGCGAATGACAATTCCCTTCAGATCGTTCGGAATGAAGGACTTCGTTTCCGAGTCCCTCATGCTGAACGGTTGAAGCTCGCCTTGCTCCGTCATCGCCTTATCCCCCGACTTTTCGCTCCGCCACTTCCATATCGTCGAGTCTTCGATGCCTGGGCCGGGCCCACACGTTTGCCCGGCGGCTATTCTACGATACTTTGGCCCTCCAATGAAGCGTGCATAACAGCATGGCGCTTCCTCGAGCATTCAGGTCGCAACTTCAGGAGCAGCGCAGGGATTGTATTGCACGGTATCAGGGGATGGCACGCGTCGAGTGGTGCAGCGTCTACTCCCCCACTTCCGGTGTTCCCGACGGAGGCCGATTCATGTTAATAGCCCACCTACCCGCAGGATATGTCCTGACCAAGACGATGTGTGCGTTCGGACTTAACTCGGCCCAGACCGTATCTCCGCGATCATTGATGACAGCCGGGCTTCTCGCTTCCGTTGCGCCGGATCTCGACATGTTGTACTTCTACACAATCGACAATCACCAGCATCTGCACCACGGCTATTGGACGCACATCCCGCTGTTCTGGGCGGTTACGCTCGGGTGTCTCGCGCTTGTGTGCCGGGCGATGCGCTCAACGCGGGGGTTCGTGTTGACCGCAGTCGTGGCGGGAAACCTGCTTCTTCACTGTTTTCTCGACAGCGTCAATGCGGGAATCCGGTGGTTTGAGCCTTTCAGCCACCGATACACCGTCTTCTTCGAGGTACCCGCCCGTTTTCCGTACACATACCTCAACTTTTTGTTGCATTGGACCTTTGCGCTGGAGATCCTGATTTGGCTCCTGGCGGCTGCCCTTTACTTCCGGGCGACGCGGCACAACACCCTCTTGCAGAAGACTGCCGAATAGGATAAGCTGACTACATCGGATTCCGGGGTATTCAGGAGGGGCGATGCGATGAACTTAAAGGGGACGTTGCCCACGCTCATCCTCCAGGTGCTTCTGGGTGGTCCTCTGCACGGCTACCGCATCGCCCAGGAGATCAAGAAGCGCTCGAAGGGTGTGCTCGAGTTTCGCGAAGGTACCCTCTATCCCGCCCTCCACGACCTCGAGAATCGCGGCTTCATCACCTCGGAAGAAATCATCGTAAAGGGCCGCCCCCGCCGCGACTACCGCCTAACCGATGCCGGTCGCGGCATCCTTCTCGACGAACGCAAAGAATGGCGCCGCTACGTCAATGCCGTCGACCTCGTGCTGGGAGAGGAGTGATATGTTCACGCGGCTGCGCACCTGGTTGGGCCTCCTCCGATTCCCTCAACGCTTCAGACTCCACGAGGACTTCGACCTGGACGGCTGGCTGTGCATCGCCACCGAAGGGCTTTGCGCCGAGGCGCGTGAACGCATCGAAATGGAAATGCGCCGTCACGTCACCGAAACCGCGGCGGAACTCTTAGCCGAAGGACTGTCCCCCGCCGAGGCATTCGACGCTGCGGTGCGCCAGTTAGGAAGCGCAAAGGCGGCGCACCGGGGTTTCTGCCGCGGCAACCTGACGCAATTCGAGTACGGACTGTGTCTGGATACTCGATTGGGTCAGCGCAAGAAGAAGACCTCGGGTTGGTGGTTTGCGCTGGCGATTGGATATGTCGTGTTGCTGGACATCGAGACTCTGTGCAACACGCCTCCAACGTGGACGGATTTCTTGCCGTCCCAATTCTGTGCGTTATTCCTTCTGAGCTTGGCGGCGGAAAGTTACTACCGATCACGCGGCTCCTATCAGTCAGTCCTTGGGGCGAAGATAATGAAAGGCTTCTTGCCAATTCTCGGCCTGCCCCTCGCGTGGCAGTTTCGCTTGTTGCTCGTGGATGAATACCTGGCGCGCGTCATTCTGGCCTTCGCGGCAATCCTCTACATGTACTGGGGATTCCAAACAGGCTCCTTGTGGTTAAAGCTAGATCGCATCGGGTTTCCTGTGAAGTTGAAAGAGTGAGATGACGGAACACGCGAGCAAGAAATGCTCCAGCGCGGACAGCGCCGATGGCGCAGATGGGTGTGGCGAGAAGAGTGAAGTGGGAATTGAGAATCGGTGAGAACGGAACTCTGTGAATAGATGCAAGAAGAGGCCAGATTGCCGTCTGACTCACCAAGTCAGAAGCGTCTCCAGCCTTCCAAGGAACTGCCGGGCCCGCGCGCTGGTGGTGTGGTATTCCCTGAAGTGCGCCGCGCCCGCACGCGCAATCTCCGCGCATTCCTGGGGATGAGCGAGCGCGTACGCGAGCCGCTCTTCCAACTCCGGTAAGTCGTCGAAGAATAGCGCGGACTCTCCATCGACGAAATTGTGCGGAATGCGAATGGGCGGCCGCTCGGCCAGGAGCATGACGCCGTGCGCGGGGAGTTCCCAGTAGCGGACCGTGTCGTAGCCGAATCCGAATATGCTCAATCCTACTCGGGCATTGCGAATTGCAGCGCGATATTCCTCTTGCGAATACCGGCGGTTAAGGTCATGCCCGCGCTCTTGCAGGTAGTCGAGGTACAGCGAGCGCGTGCCGAAGATCCGCTTTCCTGCCCAGAACATATCTTGCGTGCGCGGCGTATCTATGCGCTCGGGCACGAGGCGGTCCGGGTATCCGAAGGGCAACGGGAAACTGTTGGGGCCGTAGTCGAAACCTGCGATCATTTCGCGTTTGAAATAGGCCGCTACGGACGGCCTGCCCAAATACTCCAACACCATCGGCAGCAGCGGGTGATTGTCGTCCCATGGGTCATAGACGACTACCGGGAGATCGGGCCCGGCATCCAGGAACCGGCGCACGGTATCGCGGTAAGCCATCTGCACAACATCCGCAAAGAGAATTAAGTCAAAACGCCCGTCGCGGAGTTGTTGTTCGTTTGCCTCTGGCTTGAGCGGCTCGCCGGGATAATCGAACACGCATGGATAGTTGAGCGCCTCTTCCTTCGCCTGTCCGTGCAATGTCGCCTTCCACGGATACTCCACAACGTCTTCTTTCCCGAGAACGCTACAGAGACCGTCGTACAGCGAATCCATGCCGTAATCCGAATCGTCGTGCGTGAGGACGAGAATGCGCGGCGTTCGACACGTACCGGACCACAACGGCGCAGACTCGGCTTCCGGTTGCGGAGCGAAACGCGGACGAAGCGACGCGAGCAGCCCCAACGACTCCTCGTCGGGGTCGACATAGCAAATGGACCGCAGCAAACGCGCGGCCATCGCATCGTTGCCGAGGTGATGCCACAGCTCGGCCTGACGCCGGTAGGCGACGTGAAGCCGGGGCATCGTTTGGATCGCAAGCTGGAACTCTTTCGTCGCGTAGGAGAAGTGGGCGCTCGCAGCATCGCCCGCGGGTTGTTGAAGCGTAAGCGCGTGCCATATCCGCTGCTTCTCAAGCGCAAGAATCGCCTTCTGCTCTTCGTCCAACGTGGATGTGCATCCGATCGAATCAAGTACCGACAACGCGCGATGTGGCATGTTGGCCTGTTCGAGTGCGCGCGCGTGATCCACCGGATTATAGGTGCTGCGCACAAGACAGCACGCCAATTCAGTTCGATCATGGTCCGATCGGAACAGCGTCTTCTGGACAACCAATCCCGACTCGCATACGGCCGCGGAAAACGATTCGGGGACTTGAAGCGTTTCGCCGTCAAAGCGGAG
>JBHEKO010000432.1:0-9078 GCA_041859475.1 Candidatus Hydrogenedentales bacterium | reverse complement strand
AGGTCGTCTCGCTTGATCATGCCCCATTTGACGAGCGCCTCGAAATTAATGACCTCGTTCCAGTACTCGCTCCCGTAGAGAATAACCGGCATGGATTTCGCCGTCTTGCGCGTTTGGATGAGCGTGAGAATCTCGAACATTTCGTCCATGGTTCCAAACCCGCCGGGAAACACGATGAGCGCCTTGCCAAGGTAGGCGAACCAGAACTTGCGCACAAAAAAGTAATGGAACTCGAATGCGAGTTCCTGCGACTGATACGAATTGGGCGTCTGCTCGAAGGGCAGACTGATATTCAACCCGATGGAAGGCCCTCCGGCATGCGATGCCCCGCGGTTGGCCGCTTCCATGATGCCCGGCCCTCCGCCGGAACACACGATAAACCGCCGCCTTCCGCCGGGAATTGCGCGCGACCACGCCGTCATGCGCTCGGCGAGTTCCTTCGCCTCTTCGTAGTAGCGCGCTGCTTGTACGCGAACTTCCGCTTGCGCAAGCGCGTCTCGTTGTTCTTGCGTGGGCCGCTTCTTGCCGGAAAATTCCGCGCGAAGACGTTCGAGGTCCCGAATGGCCTCGTCGCGCGGCAGAACGCGCGCCGACCCGAAGAACACGATGGTGTCGTGAATGCGATTGCGCCGAAAGCGGCTGCCCGGCTCGAGGAACTCGCACAGGATGCGCACAATCCTCGCATCCGGGCTGGTCAGAAAAGCCAGATTCTTGTAGGCCTTCTCCGGCCATCTTCCGTTGTGATTCTTCTCGCTTCGCACACTCAGTCCTCTCGCCCGGGTCTCTTCGTGTCCCGTCTTGGGCACGAAGTCGATGCACGACTATACCATGACCAATCGATACGATTTGCGCACGCGACCGTGCAACGCGACAGGTTCTTCGGCCGGATGTATCGTTGCGACGCCGGGACCAAAAACAAGCGCACACGCGGAGCCTCGCGATGAGGTCCTGCGTGTGCGCCGCAAATGGTCTACGCCCATGCAATCAGGGTGGTCTCGTGCTTCTCCAGCAAGTCGGGGTGACTTGGAATGACGCGTACCGTGAACCCCAATTGGCCCGTCTTGTCGCAAGGGATTGCCCCCTCGAAACGGAAGATGCTGCCATCAAGCTTCTGCTTGCACGTCATCTTCACGGCTTTTCCGCTCTCGATCCGGCCATAGGCCCCAACGTCGCCGTAGTACGTCTCGACGACCACGTCCGCGTCCTTGAGCTTGTCGAGTTGGACATCCGCCTGCACGGAAAGTGACGATCCGAACGGAAGATTCTCGGTCGGGCCCGACTCCACACCCAAAATGGCAACCTTGCCCCAACACGCCCGCACCTTCTGTTTCCAGTTCGCAAGGGCCAGCGAACGGCTGCGCTCTTTGTCGCGCAATTCATTGCGGCGTATCGTGGATGGAATATAGAACCGTTCCGTGTATTCTTGAACCATCCGATGCGTGTTGAACAGCGGGCAGATCGTGCGAATCGCGTTCTTCATGCGCTCGGTCCAACGGCGCGGCAGCCCGTCTCGTCCGCGGTCATAAAATGCCGGAACCACCTCGCGCTCAAGAATCTCGTACAGCATGTCGCTCTCGGTGACATCCTGCTCATCGTGGTTCGTGAACATCTCCCCGCGTCCAATGCTCCAGCCGTTCTCGGCCAGATTCATCGCCTCACACCACCACCCGTCCGGGATGCTGATGTTGAGGACGCCGTTCGCGCCCGCTTTCATGCCGCTGGTCCCGCTCGCCTCCATTGGGCGGCGGGGCGTGTTCAACCAGCAGTCGACACCCTGCACCATGTAGCGGGCGACGTTGATGTCGTAGTCTTCAAGAAAGACGATCTGATTGCGCGTGTCGTATCGCCGGATGAAGTGGACGATGTTGCGGATCAGTTCTTTGCCTTGGTTGTCCTGCGGATGCGACTTACCCGCGATAATCATCTGCACGGGGCACTTCTCGCTCTTCAAGATGCGCAGCAGACGCTCGGGATCCATGAGGAACAGATTCGCTCGTTTGTAGGTGGCAAATCGTCGCGCGAAACCAATCGTAAGTACTTCGGGATCGAGCGCATCGGCTGCCGCCCGGATCTCCACGCTCGGCGCGCCGCGGCTGGCAAGCTGGGCCGTCAGGCGGCGGCGCGCGAAATTCACCAAGCGCTCGCGGCGCCGCTCGTGCGTCCGCCACAATTCCGCGTCGGGCACATCGTCGATTCGTTCCCACACTGCCGGGTCGGCAGGATTGGAAATCCAGGCCGGTCCCAAGTACCGGTCATACAACCCCGCCAAATCGCGAGACACCCAGAACCGCGTGTGAACGCCGTTCGTAATCGACGTAATCGGCACTTCAGCTTCGGGGACGTCGCGCCACGTGCGCGACCACATGTGCCGCGCCGTCTCTCCGTGGAGTTTGCTGACGCCGTTTGCCGCCGCGGAGGTACGCAACGCAAGCACGGTCATGCAAAATGGTTCGCGCACATCCGTCGGGTCTTGCCGTCCGAGCGAGAGCAACTGTTCGATCGTGATTCCCACTTCCTCGACGTATTTCCGGAAGTAGTGGGCAATGTTCTCGGGTGAAAACATGTCGTTTCCGGCCGGAACGGGTGTGTGCGTGGTAAACACGCTCGCCGCTTTCACAGCTTCCAGCGCATGCTCGAACGTCAGCTTCTCTTGCTGAATCAAATCCTTGATCCGCTGCAAACTCATAAAGGCCGCATGGCCCTCGTTCATGTGGTAAACCGTAGGATGAATGCCCAGGGCGTGGAGCGTCTTCACGGCCCCGATGCCCAACACCAACTCCTGCCGGATTCGCATGTCGAAGTCGCCCCCATAGAGCCGCGCGGTAATCTCGCGGTCATCGGGGTCGTTCGCGTCGAAATCGGTGTCCAGAAGATAAAGGGGCACTCGGCCCACCTGGCATTTCCAGGAGCGCACCTTCACCACCCGATCGGCTGCATCGACATCGACCAGCAGCGTCTTTCCGCTACTGTCCTTCACCGGCGCGACGGGCATCTTGAATACATCGTTGCGCGGATAGCGCTCTTGCTGCCACCCGTCGGCGTTGAGGTATTGGCGATGATAGCCTTCGCGATACAACAGGCCGACCGCCACAAGCGGCAGCCCAAGATCGCTGGCGCTCTTCAAATGGTCTCCGGCAAGCAGGCCCAAGCCGCCCGAGTAGACCGACACCGACTCGTGAAGCCCGAACTCGGCGGACAAGTAAGCGACTCCGAATCCTTCCGGGGCGGACGGATTCTTCTCGTGCCACGTCTTGCCGTTGCCCATGTATTCTTCAAGGCGCGCGTAGACACGGTCAAGCTGCGCCAGGAAGCCGTCGTCCTTGGCTAGCTCTTCGAAGCGATGCTGGCTGACTTGCCCGAGCACCGACACCGGGTTCTGATTCGTTTGCTCCCAGAGATTACGGTCGATTCGGAAGAAGATATCGATGCCTTCCGGATCCAAGCACCACCACAGATTGTGAGCAAGCGCCCTTAAGCGCTCGAGCTTGGGCGGGAGCTTCGGCACCACGGTGAATGTGCAGACTTTCGCCATACGGCTGTCCTCGCGATTACCTCACATTCAGTCTATCCGGAACAGACCAGCGGCAGGCAACCCCACGAGTCGTTCGATTTTGTTCCCCAATCGCCTTTGTCCGACAGTTCCGGCTGCCGGATCAACGACATAGCATCGTATCAAATACCAAGGACGCCGCGCGACCCTGCTATTCGCGAATCCCTGTCCTACAAGAAGTAGCGCTTCATGAAGCGCCCTACTCGCTTCGACATGGCCACAATCGGACCGCGCGCTTCCACGTGCCCATTCTTGGCGGCGGCCCGATAATCGAATGCATGACGCACAATGCCGATTCCTGCGGAAAACACAGGCGATTTCACCGCTTCCTGGCGAATATCCACGGAATTCGGGAATCCCACGCGGCACGGCACCTGAAAAACGGCCTCGGCCAGCGCCGTGTAGTTCTTGATGACGCTCGCTCCCCCCGTGAGCACAACCCCGCGCACCAGATTCTTCGCCAAGCCACGCGCCTGAAGGTGCTGCCGCACCTTGACCAGCAATTCCTTGGCGCGCTCGTAGATCACGATATCCAACTCGTTACGGTCTACTACGGACGGTGCGCCTGGCACCGACGTCTTGAGTTTGATGTGCGTCGAACGATCGTCGGGCCTCTCCAGAACGCTCCCGGTCGCGAATTCCTCGCGGATGAAGTCGTCGGAAATCCCGTACTCGAGCACCAGCGCATCGGCTTCCTCGAATGATACCTGCATCCCTGCCGCAACGTCGCGCGTAATCTGATAGCCGCCCCACTCGAAACAATGCGAACCAAGCACCCGGAAATCCCGGTATACGGCGAGACCCGTCGTGCTCCGGCCCAGGTCCAATACGCCGACTCCCAACTCCATGTCTTCCGGAGTCAAGCACCCAAGCGATGACGCCAGTGGTACGAATATGAGGTCTTCGAGTTCGCGGCTCTGCGACTCGATGCATGCCACAATATTGTCTTCGATGACCGACGGAAGGCGCGCGAAATGAATCCGGACTTTGAGCACTTGCCCTCGAATCCCGATGGGGTCGATCACGCGCATGTCGTCGACAAACCACTCTTCGGCGCTCACCGACGACGAAATCTTCTTGCCTGCTGCCAGGATGTCCCTGGACGCAATATCGCGTGCTTCATCCATGTGGCGCGGCTCGACCAAGTCGCGGTCGACGCGTACGTTGCCCTCGCGGATGAAGGTCTCGATTTTGCGCCCATTGACCCCGCAGAATAGGCTTGGAACGCGGACGCGCGCCTCGCGCTCCGCGTCCGACAAAGCATGTTTCAGGGCCACCTGCGCCGCCGCGCGGTCTTGGATGACGCCTTGCGAAACGCATCCCTGCGCGGGCGCAATGCCATGCCCCAGCACGGAAATGGTTCCGTCGGGCGACTGGCGCGCAATCAATACTCGAATCTCGCGGGAACCAAAGTCCACCACACCGACGATTTCAGTTTTCTTCCGCACTACACGTCCCTAAGCTTGGTTAAGAATCCCGTCCCAGCCGTCCCAAGCGCGGAGGCTTGAATCTTGCGCGGACAAAGCGGCCCGCGCTTCCGCGTCAGGCACGCCAAATCCCTCCCCCGCAACGTCGTCGCATGGTATCGCGCCGGGATGGTCCGTTTATCGGGCGACTGGCTTCCATGCCTCCGCCCACACGTCAAAACAGCAGTTCGTCCGCGCGCGCTTCGTCACCCGTCTCCGCGGTCCTCACCTGCTCGATCGTCTGCTCTATCTCCGCCACCGACGCACGCTGCCGCGTCAACACTTCGCGCGATTTCTCCATCGCGGCCTCGATTTCGGTCAACCGGCGCTGATGCACCTTCACCTGCTGGCGCGCATCTTCAAGCTGAACGCGGGCCTGTTGCTCGCCGCCTTTCAACTCTTCAAGCCGCGTCGCCGCGGATGCTTCCTGTGCGCGCGCTTCTTCCAGTGCGGTCTGCGTCGCCGCGTGCTGGCGTTCCGCCTCTTCAAGCTGCTGCTGAAGATCTCGAATCTTCTCTTCCAGGTCGTCTATCCGGGATTGGATCCCGTCCAGACTGCTCTGAACGCCTTCGGCATGACGGCCACGCTCTCCAAGGCTCTCCGTGCCTTCCACCGCTTGGCGCTCGGCATCCGCGACGGATACCTCCGCCTGCTGGACTTGTTCGCGCGCCACCTCGATGTTCCGCGCGCACTCCTGATGCCGAAGCTCGAGCGTTCGGACGCGCGTTTCGGTTTCCGCCACTTGCTTTTTGGCAATACTGACCGCCGCGCGCATCGCGTAGAATTTGGCATCCGCGATGGAACCGCCCGCAACGGCCTGACGGGCCGTATCCAACAACGATGCCGCGGAGTCATCCTCGCCCGGCTGCCCGGCCGGACGATACACGGAGGCGGGCTCGACACTTTCCAGTTCGTGTATTTCACTCACGGCCGCGTCCCCCCCTTCCGCTTCGATAGTGGGTATGTCGCTGGCGGTTTCCTGTATCTCGGCTATTTCCGAAATCGAAGTCTCGGGTGGAGCCTCGACCGGTTCGGATGCGCTGGTCCATACTTCGATTAAGCCATTGCACTCGTTCTGCCATGTCGTCAGTGAGGCGTCATCGGTCCGGGACTGCGCCTCGCCGTATACGCCCCCGAACGCGTAGGCCAGCTCGAAGAACTTGTCGTCGCGCACGCTCCGCCGCTTGCTCATGGCCTCGCATAGGCTCGCCATCGTGCGGCACGCCAGCACCGAACCGTGCCAGCCAAGCTGCCGGGCCCGATCCTGAAGCGTCGCCAAGCCATCGTCCATCGCAAGGAATACCGTGCTCAGACTGCCATCGGGCTCGTTTTCGATTCGGGCAAGTCCGTCGCACAGCGTGTCCAGCAATTCCACGACATCCACGGACAGTCTGCGCCCCTGCGACTCGGGTTCCGGGTCCACGTCGTCCGGCGTTTCCTGGTCCGTGGCCGTCGCAAACGAGGCCAGGTCCAGCAACGGCTCTTCTCCCATTTCGGGTAACTCGGGGATATCGACCGAATCGGCCTCGGAATCCCCAGCGGAAATCTCTTCAAACAACGTGCCCCGACCATCCACCGGCTGCTCGGGTAACGGCGGCGGCGCAATGCGCGCTTCCGGCACGGCCACCGGCTTTAACGGAGGCAACTCGCCCAACGGGGTCAGCCCAAAACCACGGGCAGGCGCGGGTGGAGGCGGTTTGTTGGGACCGCTGAACTCCTGCTCGGTTCCCCTGGGAACGCCGAACCCCTGTTCGGCACTCCTGGGGCCGCCGAACTCCTGTTCGGCACGCCTGGGGCCGCCGAACTCCTGTTCGGCACTCCAAATGCCACGCGCAGGCTCCGCTTTCTGGGGTTGCTCTTGGGGTGGCGGAACGACAGACAGCACGGGAGGCGGCGACGCCTTGCGCGCTTCCGGACTTCGGCGCGGCGGGGATTCCCCGTCTTCGTCTTCCACGAGTGAAAGACCGGCTGCCGTGGCGTCTTCAACAGCCATTTCGTACCGCTCACGCCATTTCATGATCGCGCCCGAGCGGGTCTTGCCCACAATCAAATCGCCGACCATGAGGCACAACGTCTCGTAACTGTCGGCCAGAAACGGCACGCACTGGTTCGCGCGCCCGGCATCTTCGTACGTCTGCAAGATGCGGCCCGTCTCGCCCAAGGCTTCCACGATGTCGGCCCAATCCTGCTCCAAGGCAATTTCCACGCCCTGGATGAGATGGTTCATGCACTCGTCCGACCACTGCTCTTGGGGAGCCCCTTCTTTGGCCTTCAGAAATTGCCGCTGAAAGCGGCCAAGTGCGGTCAGGAGCCGTTGGGTAGGATCGCTCGTCACCGGTCTATCGCCCCATGAGGTCGGTTCGCTGCCGATGTCCGTTGCCGGAAAATCTTCGGCATCGACCGTCGAGGCCGATGCCGAAGGTAAATGTTCGCTGCCAGGGTCATTCGGCGCCGGTCGGGTTTCGGTATCCCGATCACGCCGGCTCCACGGGAGCGGTCGTTTAGTGCGTCTGCCAAACATTGTGTGTGGTAACCCCTGCCATAGCAGCGATTGTAGCACAATGGATTTTTGCACGCAATATCTTGTGGTGCCCGCGCACCCGCGCTCCCACGGCCCCAAGGACTCGCCCAAACCGGGCAATCTCGGGTATTTCGCCCTATTCGCCCTGGATTACGCCCGCGCCGCGAAGGTAAGCGAGCACCTTCTGCGTCGACTCTTCGAGCGATTCCACGCCCGTATCGACCACCAGTTCCGCCTTTTCGGGTTCTTCGTAGGGAGCGGAAATGCCGGTGAACTCCGGGATCTGGCCCGCGCGCGCCTTCTTATACAGGCCCTTCACGTCGCGCGATTCGCACACGTCCAACGCGCACTTCACATACACCTCGACGAACTTGCCTTCGCCGGCGATGGTACGCGCCTTGTCGCGGTCCGCGCGATACGGCGAAATGAAGGCCGTCATCGCGATGACGCCCGCTTGAACAAAGAGATTCGCGACTTCGCCGATGCGGCGGATATTCTCTTCGCGGTCTGCCGGCGAAAACCCAAGATCCTTATTGAGGCCATGGCGGATGTTGTCGCCATCCAGCACATACGTGCGGCAACCCATCTCGAATAGGGCGTTTTCGACGGCATGCGCCAACGTGGACTTGCCCGATCCCGACAGCCCGGTGAACCAAATCACCACCGCACGGTGGCCGTTCAGCCGCTCGCGATCTTCCTTTGTGATGTCCGCTTCGTGCCACGTGATATTCGTTGCTTTTACCTTGTCCGCCATGAGTCGCTCCGTAGTAATAGGTACTTTCTGGGGGTGTTTTGCACAGGAAGACAAAAGTGTATCACGCCCGCCCCGCCATGCGCCAATCGACCATTTTTGCCGGAATACAACCTTCTTAACCGATGGACCATCCAATTGGAGCATTCGCACGCGCCAGACGCGGGTGTCATGCGGCAGGACCATACCGGCGTATGCGCAAGAAAGCGAGGACAACGAAGTTGGTGCAGTCGGCGCTTGACAGGATTAGATTCGTTGTATCGCGGAATTTCGCAGGAATACGGGTGGTCGCTTCCAGTATCGTTGGAAATGCGTTGACGCTGCTTCTCGCGGGGACTTCTATCTATCTCGGCGCGAGTGTTGCCCCCGTCTACTACTGGGGAATCCTGGGAATACTTCCGCTTCAATGGATGCTTGCCGTCGCTCGCCGCAAACGAGCCGCGCAGGCTATGCAATCGCAAATCCGGGAGCATTGGCTGTCTCGATGCGATCCGGAAGAGGATTTCGAGTGGCTGGAAGAGGAACACGTACACCTGTGCGACGAGTCCGAAGGTGACGACAGGGTGGACGATCAAACCTGGAACGACCTCGAATTGGACCGTGTGTTTTCCAGGATCGACCGCACGTGGACCTCGCTTGGAGAAGTCTCCCTCTACGCATTTCTGAGGACCCCGGTGTCGCACTCCGAGCAAATCCGCGAACGCATCGGCCTTGTCAATGCCCTTCAAAACGACGCAGAACTTCGAGAAGCGGTGCAGAAGAAACTGGCTCGCCTGGGAAAGACAAGGCG
>JBHEKO010000098.1:0-6799 GCA_041859475.1 Candidatus Hydrogenedentales bacterium | reverse complement strand
CCGTCGATATCTTTCACTTCAAAGCCGAGCACCGAATCAGGCATCTTCTTCTCCTCGTTGGACTTGGCGGAATCGCCGGCAAGGGCAGGGGCCAGCACGCCGACACAGAAAATCGAAATGCCATATAACGCAGTTCTAACGCGCATGAACTATCCTCCAGAGTTGTGCTTGTGCAGCGCATGCCACCATTGATGAAAACCCCGGGGAGAGAGAGGGTATTTCCGCCACTGCGTTGAGAGTCCCGCGAAGGGGCTCCAGCGGTTCATTTTGACCGAAGTTGGGGGTCGCGAAGTCGTGTGGTTGGGCTAAGAGCCGGCTGGAAGCCAGCGATACAACACACAAGGTCAGTCGAAACAACACACAAGGTCAGCCGATACGATACACTAGGCTCGTGACGTGTCCGGAGTATGAAAGGAGGAAGCCGCATGTTGAAACCGATACGCAGACTGTTCGTTTTCGCGTTTGTATCGATAGTCGCCTTGTGCGCCACGGCGTTGCCGCCCATCACACCCGAGGAAGCCCAGCAGCTCGTTGTCCGCAAACTGGACTTCAATCACGGTTCAAAGGTAGAACTTGTCCCCGATAAGACGCCGCTCACCTATCGTGTGACTGGAAAGGCCAAGGACGAGACCTTCGAAGCGCTGGTAGACGGGCAGGTCGCGCGCGTGCTTTCCATCGTCAACCAAGACGGCCAGCCCATCTACACGTGGCCGGGTATCCTTGCCGTAGGGCATCGCGGCACGGTTACTTTCGCCCCGGAAAACACGATCCCCGCCTTCAATAAGGCCATCGAGCTCGGAGCCGACCTGCTGGAGATGGACGTGCGCGAAACGAAGGACGGGCACCTCGTCATCATGCATGACGGTACGGTGAAGCGCACCACGGGAGGCCGGGGCGCGGTTTCGGAGTTGACTCTTGAAGAGATCCGAAAGCTGGACGCGGGGGCGAAGTTTGGGGCGGAGTTTACGGGCACGCCCGTGCCGACCTTCGCCGAGGCGATGGTCGCGATCAAGGGTAGGGCGCTGCCCGACATCGACTTCAAGTTCGGCACTCCCCAGAAGGTCGTTGATGCGGTGAAGGATGCGGGGCTACTTGGCAAGGTGACATTATACTGCGGAAACCTCGATCTCATGAAAGCGACCGTGGCAATCGACCGCGGATTCCTCACGCGTCCGACCGTGCCCACGAACGCGGATGCACTGAGGGCATTCCTCAAAGAAAAGAACCCGGACATCGTAAACATGGGCTGGGACGAGACCAGTCTCGAAGTCGTGCGCATCGCGCATTTGGCGGGGAAGCTCGCGTTCGTCAATGCCATGGGCAGTGCAGACAACGCCACGCTCTATGAAAAGGC
Source organism: Candidatus Hydrogenedentales bacterium (assembly GCA_041859475.1). Lineage (GTDB taxonomy): Bacteria > Hydrogenedentota > Hydrogenedentia > Hydrogenedentales > SLHB01 > JAIBAQ01. The sequence goes on along the minus strand of JBHEKO010000098.1, from coordinate 5,445 downwards.
CATCGAAGGCGGCGCGGATTACATCCAGACCGACCGTCTGGACTTGCTTTTGCCCGTCCTGCGCGCGCACGGGGTACACAAGTAATTCCATTGAATGATCGCAGAAGCCAGCGGGCGGACTGTGCGTCCGCCGGCTGGCTACGTCATTCTCTCGAACGTGCTATTCGCTACCGCCGGGCGACGTGGTCTCCGGGGCTGTACTTTGCGCCTTCGGCTTGTATGAACTGCCGACGGAACCCAATCCGCTATCGGTGAAATTCTGGAATTGATCCTCGATAGCATCGACATTCGCAATCTTCAGAACCTTGCCGTCGTACGTTCCACTCTCATTAAGATTGAGGGAGGCAACCTGAATCGTGAACGCGCCGTCGGCCGCAACGGAATACGTTCCTTCCGCGCCTTCGGGCGCTTCGCCACCCTTAACAACGACCGCGGTATCGTTCGTGAATTCCAGGCTGTATTTGACGCCCTTCAACGTAATGTCCCAAAACGTGTCGGAAAGCTCCTTCTTTTCCGTGACTGCGGGAGTGGCTGGATCGACTGGAGGACTCGGAGGCGTCGCCGGTGAGGTCGCTTCCGGTGTGTTCACTACGGGCGGCGGTGTCACGGAGGGCTTGGCGTCCGGCGCCTTTGGCTTGCACGATCCGGCTAAGGCGATGGCGATTGCCAGCATTACGATTGGGATGGAGTTCTTCATACTGTACCCCCCTTGTTCGGTTACACTCAGGTTACGGCATTCGGAGGCTGCCATCTCTTGGACACCAACGGTGGCGCAGGGTTCGAGCGATAGGACCGATAAGCCGGATCCGACCGATCGGACTCATCGCTTGCCACCCCTTTCCTGGTGTCCCTCAACTCCAGTTGATTGTAACAGAAAACTGGCCCACGGGCGTTGCCACCCGTGGGCCAGTTCTAGACAATCTCAATTGCGTCGCCGGAGGTTTGTTTACCGGCGGGCGCTGGCGGAACCGCCGCCTTTTTCGTAGTTGAAGTCGTCGAAGTTGGTCGCAGCGGCAGGAGCGGCAGCCGGAGCGGCAGCATCGGCAGGAGCGGCGGCAGGCGCAGCAGCGTCAGCCGGGGCAGCGGCATCAGCCGGGGCAGCAGCAGGCGTCTCAATCTTCTTCGCTTCGTTGCCGTTGAGCTTCAATACGGTTCCGTCGTACTCTCCCGTAATCGTCATACCGACCGAAGGAATATCGACGGTCAATGCGCCGTCGGCAATCTTGTACGTGCCCTGAAGACCATCGGGGGCTTGCGCATCGGCTTCGCCGCCTTTGATCGTCGCTTCCGTCTCGGTATTGAACGTTACGGTGTATTCGCTGCCTTCGTACAACACGGTCCACGTCGTGCCAGGCAGGTTATTGGCGGCTGGCGTGCTGGCGGGCATTTCCGCGGCAGGCTCCGCGGGCATTGCGCTGTCCGGCATCGTCTCGGGTGCCGCAGGTTCGGTTTTCACGTCTTCGGTAGACGTTGTGGGTGGCGTCACGGGCGGAGTGCTGGGCGCCGGTGTGCATGCGCCGACGACCATGGCCATCACGAGCACCGCACAAAATGCTGCAATCTTCTTCATGCTTATTCTCCTCTTTTCCGATACGGTTGAGCCAGTCCCGGCGGTGGGCGAACGCCGAAATAGTTGTTGCGGCCCGGCTCATTTCCCTTCGGAACAAGCTCGCTGTCCAGGGGGGAAAGGCGCCCACGCCTTTCCAGAGAACCCCCTCGTGCAGCGGGCTGGTTCTCACGCCTGAGCCTTACCCGTCACTTCGGGTACGTTGTATTGTAGACAGTATGGATTGGCCATCGCAAACAATTCAGGAGGTGACGTTTCGTCAGTGATTGACCCTGAGGGCGGCAGTGCGCGGTTCAGCGCCTTCAACGGAAGCGTACGCTCTCCGAATACGAAGGGTCCGATGCCGCAAATACGGTGAGAATCTCCCTGGATTCCTTGAATCAAACCGATCCAACGTCTATACTGCCGAAGCTGGCTGCATTGGCGCGGGCTGGCTGGAAGATTGGTTTGACGCGACACGAAGTCAATGAAGGGGAGGTTCGAACTGTGCGTAAGGCAATGATTCTGACAGTGAGTCTGGCGATTGTGATGGCATTGGCCGCTGGTTGCGCAACGGCACCCAAGGGTCCGAGCGATGACGAGCTCATCAAGGGCGTGCTTGCGAACTGGAAGGCCGGAATGGAAGGCAAAGACGTTGCCAAGATTGATAGCGGCATCTCCGCCGAGTTCAAGCACTATGAGTGGGGCGACAAAGCGGGCTTGATCGGTTTCCTGAAGCAGACCTTCGATCAAGGCGACTTGGACAATGCCAAGGTGAACATCGACAATGCGAAGATCACCCTCGATAAGGACAAGGCGACTGTGTATCCCGTCGAGATGTCCGCATCGTTCGGTAGCGCGACCATCGAATTCAACATGAAGAAAGAAGCCGACGGCCAGTGGCGCGCAGTCGGTATCACGGTTGAAGGCGTCTAATTCGCTCTGAGACCCGCGTAGAATTTCAGCGGGCCGATGAGGCGGGAAAACCGCCCCGTCGGCCCGCGCTGTTTTGGATTCGCTTACTTCTTCTGGCTCAGCATCCACTTGACCATTTCGGAATCGACGTAGGTTTGGTCCCAGGAATTGTGGTCTACGCCCGGGTATTCCGTGTATTGAATGTTGCCGCCCGCTTCTTTAACGGCTTGCACCATCGACTGCGAGGCAAGCGGTTTCACGACCGAATCCGCGCCGCCGTGAAACGCCCAGATCGGCACTTTGGCTAGTGCGGGCGCGTCCGTCGTCTTGCCGCCGCCGCAAATCGGGACGATCGCCGCGAAGAGGTCATTGTGCATTGCGCCATAGGTCCATGAACCATACCCACCCATGGACAAGCCCGTCAGGTAGAGGCGCGACGTGTCGATGGCATACTCCTTCAGGGTTTGCTCCATCGCGACGTCCACGTGATTCAATGCATCCAGCCACGTCTTGTCGCCGGGGCACTGCGGCATCACCACGATGCACGGATACAAGCTTGCCTGCCGGCGAATAGCACGGCCAATGCCGACTTCGGACTGCAGCAGTCCGTCCTGGCCGCGTTCTCCCATTCCGTGCAGGAACATGATCATCGGCCACTTCTTGCCGGGGTCGTAATCCGCGGGCACGTACACGACATACTTGCGTGCATTGCCGTCCACGGTCATGGTTTTACTCAAGAAGCCGGTTGGCGTCGATTTGCTGCTCACAACGTTCTTCTCCTTTGGCTGCGTCGTTGCGCACCCCAGCGCCATCAACGCGCCCAGCACGACAACGCCGCACGATAGCATCGGTTTCATATGTTCTCCTCCTTCAAAACACGCGCGGGCCGCCTCATTGCGACACGCGAATGCATAGTTTTCCAAAGTGCCCGCCCGAACCCATTAACTCAAATGCCGTCTTGGAGTCCTCGATTGGAAACACACGGTCCACGACGGGCTTCAGCCCGTGCGCCGCAATGGCGCGGTTCATTTCTTCGAAAGCCTCGCGATGGCCGACAATCACCCCCTGAAGCCGGATGTCCTGCATGAGCAGCGGTGTGAGGTTCAGCGCCGTTTCCGTGCCTGCAAGCACGCCAATAAGGCTAATGGTTCCCCCCATGCGCACGGCCCGCATCGACTGCGTCAACGTGCCCACGCCCCCCACCTCGATAACATGGTCTACCCCCTCGCCTCCTGTCAACTCGCGCACCGCTTTGGACCAGTTTGCGTTCTCGCGATAGTTCACGCCGTGGTCCGCGCCGAGGGCCTTTGCGCGCTCCAGTTTGCCGTTGTTGCTCGACGTAACGATCACGGTCGCCCCGAGCAGCTTCGCGAATTGGAGGGCAAAGATCGACACACCGCCCGTGCCCAACACCAACACGACATCGCCTGGCTTTATGTTCCCGTGGCGCACCAAGGCGCTCCACGCCGTCAGTCCTGCGCACGGCAATGTTGCCGCCTCTTCGTCCGACAAATGATCCGGCACGTGCACGACACCCTCAGCGCTCAGAAGCGCGTACTCGCGCAGCATGCCGTCCAGTGGCCCGCCCAACGATGTGTCCATCAATTTCGCGCGGCTGGGCCGGCCCGATATCCATCCTTGTGCGAAGGCCCCGGCAACGCGGTCGCCGGCTTTCACGCGCGCAACGCCTGCGCCCACGGCCACGACTTCACCCACGCCGTCGGACAAGGGCACGAGGGGAAGCGGCTGGCGCGGATTGTAAAATCCTTGGACCATGAGCAAGTCGCGGTAGTTCAGCGACGCTGCCTTCACTTTGATGACGACTTGCCCAGGACCGGGGTCCGGTTCGGGACGCTCCACAAGCACGAGGTTTTCCAACCCGAAGGCATTCTCGACGACTACCGCTTTCATAGCAGTTTCCTTCCACGTACCCCTTGGTTGCGCCGATTCCCCCGGAACATGGGGAGCAGTATAGCAACTGCTCCCAGAAGTGCGAATAGAAAACCATAGTGAAGGAAAGGAGTTAATATGAGAGTCAGCGCAAAAGGACAAATCACTATCCCCGTACATCTGCGTCGAAAGTTCGGTATCTTGAAAGGCCGAGAAGTCGAGTTCCTGGAGGAAGACGGGAGACTCTACGTGCGCGTGTCCGGCTGCTCCGAGAAGGCGAAAGAGATAGTCCGTAGGATGACAGGAAAAGGGGACGTTCCTCTATCTACAGACGAGATCCTGGCGTTGACCAGGGGCAAGCGATGACCCGCCAGAGTCTCTCGTCGGTCGCGTCATAGGACCGGTATGTCGGATCCGACCGATCCGGCTTATTGCGTTTCGCCACGTTGCGCGTTGCGATCGAGCGCGAACAACTTCGCCGCTTCCAGCCATCCCGCAGCCTTCAACGCGGCGGCAAATGCGGTGTCACTTTGAACGACGCGCATGAACTCGGCGGAGACGGTCCTTCCAGCGGCCCACGCCTCCAACGAATCGAAGAAAGCATGCGACGTGCCCCCGCCACCTTCACCGAGACGCAACAATGCCGGATCGACGAAACCGAGTCGGCGATAGGTAAGCAAACTCAACAGCGCCACTTCTAGGCGCACATGCCAGGACTGCCTTCCGAAGCGATTTAGGTTCAGTAAGGAAAGTGCTTCGCCGGTGTTGTTCACGCGCAGGGCCTCCAGCAAGCGCAGCCAGAAGACCTCCTGTCGCGACACGAGATCCGGGCGCGCTTCGGACACGGGTGCGAAGGCGCGTTCGTCCCAGAAGCGCGAAGCAGGCAAGGTCCGCATAAACTGGACGAGCGGGAGCAGGTTGTCCTGCGGCGGCGTGAGTGCTTGCCAATCCACGGGCGTGGGCACGGCCACGCGGCTCCAGAAAAGCGTCTTCGCCCAAAGAAATCCCATCGAAGGCGCGGCAAGTCCTTCGGACCATACGCGCACAGCCTCCGCGATGTGACCTTCGCGGCGCATGAGTTCGGCGAAGGCATC
>JBHEKO010000801.1:0-3899 GCA_041859475.1 Candidatus Hydrogenedentales bacterium | reverse complement strand
GGAGCGCGGGCACGGAGGCGGCCAATGCCGGCAGCAGGCTGAGGGCGGGCACGCCGTCGATCCACATCATGGTGGTGGTCGTATCGCCCCAGACACTGCCGGCTCCGCCTGCGTTGCTGGCGGCGACGATGCCCGCGAGGTAGCCCGTGTCCAGTTTCTTCTTGAATACGATGAGGGCGACGGTGCCGCCGATCATGGCGGCGGCGATGTTGTCCAGGAAGTTCGAGAGGATGAAGATGATGACGAGCAGTGCGAACCCGCCGCGCCAATCGTTGGGGAGAAAGCGCGGGAGCAATTCGGGCACGTTCGACTCTTCGAAGTGCTTCGCCAGAACGGCAAAGCCGAGCAGGAGTCCGAGAAGGTTGAGCAGAATCATCGATTCGTGTTCGAGATGGTGCAGGAGCGAGAAGTCGTTGACATAGGTGAGCTTCATCGCAAGAAGGGTGGCGAGGCCGGTGAGGGCCACGTAGAGGGTGTGGTGGTGAAAGAGGGCAACGCCGACCAGCGTGATGGCGAAGAGGTAGAACTCCGCGCCGATGCCGAAAATCTTCGTGGCTCCGTCGGCGTTTTCGCCCAGCCACAGCATCAGGAAGATGGCGAGAATCATGTAGAGGCCGATGGCGACAAGGATACTCTTGCTGTAGTGCATACGCGGGAGTCCTATCGGTTGCCTACTTTGGGGCACGCGCAGGGACGGAGCCCGCATTGTCAATCAATAGGCGCGTCGAATCAAGAGTAGGCGTTATGCCTTTCGGGAAGCCCGGCTTCTTCGGCGTGTGTGTTGGTGATGAGACGGGCGGCCCGATTCCAGGTAAGGTAGCTCCATGCCCATTGCATGAACACGAGTACGCGGTTCTGGAATTGGACGAGGTGCATCAGGTGCACGAAGAGCCACGTCAGCCAGGCGAGGAATCCCGAGAACTGGAGAGGTCCGACATGGGCGACGGCGGCGGCGCGGCCGATGGTGGCCATGCTTCCGAGGTCGTGGTAGCGGAAAGGCTTGGAGAGAGCCGCTCCGTCGAGCCGTTTTTCAATGAGGCGGGCTACATATTTTCCTTGCTGGACGGCGACCGGGGCGACTCCGGGCAGGGGGGCGCCGCAGGAATGGGAGTAGTTGGCCATATCGCCGATGACGAAGATGTCGGGATGGCCCTTGAGGGAAAGGTCCGCTTCCACAATGAGGCGGCCGAGCCGGTCCGTTTCGACGCCGGTTGCCGTAGCGAGCGCTTTCGCGAGCGATGCGGCTCTCACGCCCGCGGCCCATAGGACGGTCCTCGTGGGGATGGTTTCTTCCGAGTCGCCCGTTTGGACACGTACGTGGTCTGAGGTGATTTCGATAACTCGTGTGCCTGTTCGCACGGTGACGCCGAGGTTTTCCAGCGCGACTTCCGCGTCTAGTGACAACTTCTCCGGGTAAGGCGGAAGAACGCGATTGGCATGCTCCACGAGGATTACACGTGCGTCGGAAGGTCTGAAATTGCGGAAGTTGTCGTGCAAGGTGTGCTTTGCGATTTCCTTGAGAGCGCCGGCGAGTTCGACGCCAGTGGGTCCGGCTCCTACTACGACAAAGGTGAGCAGTGCGCGGAGTTCGTCGGGGTCTTTGGTTCGCTCCGCCTGCTCGTACGCATTGAGCACCCGCGCTCGAATCTCGGTGGCTTCTTCCAGAGTCTTCAAACCTGGAGCTACTGGAATCCACTCGTCGTGGCCGAAATAGGAATGGTCCATGCCCGCAGCGACAACGAGCGTATCGTAGGAAACGCTCCCGTCGGTCAGGACGACTTGCTTGTTCGCGGGGTCGATGTCCACGACCTCGGCCAGCAGGACCTTCGTCTTCTCGTCCTTCTTGAGAATGGCGCGAAGGGGGGCGGCGATGTTGGCGGGCGAAAGGCCACCCGTGGCCACCTGATACAGCAAGGGTTGGAAGAGATGGAAGTTGCGCTTGTCGATGAGTGTCACGTTTACGTCCGACGAGCCCAGGCGTTTGGCAACGTGCAATCCACCAAAACCACCGCCAATCACGACAACTTGGTGCACTCGTTTCATTGCAGCAATTCCTTGATTTATCGAAGTTAGCACTAATGACAGCAGCCGGCTGAAAGGGGCTCGAATAGCCTGGGCGGCAGCCCCTCGTATCGCGATGGGCGCTTGCGGCGCTTGATTACAGGGGGGATGTCATAGCGATTGAGAGTACAACACCCGCGAGGTATGCATCTATTTCGCGAACGGCCTGAGTGTTATGGGGTGACCGTCCTTTTGGCCAGAACCTCTGCCGTGAGTTGATCGACGGCTACGGCCCGGATAGGCAGATTGGATGTCCCTGCTTCGGTGCATGTGATCTCAAGCGTGATGGGTTCGCGTTTGAAGGTGACTTCGCCGTGCGCCAGGTTTGCCGCGCTATCGACGAAGAACTCGGCGGGTGCGCCGTCGACGGTGACGCTGGCGATGCCTTGGCCGTTGGTTGCGAGGAACACAGAGTCCTTAAGGCCGACGGGGCCGTGGAGTTTCAATACGAGTTTGCGCGCGGATGCGTCCCAGGCCTCGGAGATGCGTTTGCCGCCCCATTGGTGATAGACGCCGGTGGCGGGCACGCCGCGCACGTAGAGGAGTTGCAGTTGGTTTGGCGTCAGCGCGCGATCTTCGAAGAGGGCGAAGACATCGCCGCCTTCCGCGAAGGCAACGGTGCGCTGGTTGATGTCGTAGACGGAAACGCGGCGGTCGCCCTTGAGCGCGGGGAGGTCATGCTTGTGGAATTCGAGCGAGGTCGTCGTGGCGGTTGCGTTCATGTTGGCGAGGACGACGAGGGCTTCGTTCCACACGGTATTCTGATAGATGGTGGCGTAGGTCTTTTCCGCGGTAGTGGTGAAGAGGTCGCGCGAGGTTGCGAAGTAATGCGGTTCGGATTCGTACAACCCGAAGTAGTATTGGGCGAGGTTATACGTCTTGACGAACAACGCCTCTTCGGGTTTGACGCCGGATGCGTAGGGGAACTTCTGCGGCCAGAGCCGCCAGTCGAGGTAGGTGTATTGTCCGCCCCCGGTGAGCAGGTCGAAGGTGTAGGCGACTTCCGCGCCGCATCGCGTGGTTTCGCTGTCACCGGCGAACAGACTGCCTTGGGCTTCCATGTTCTTGAAGGAGCCGAAGGTGTCCCAATACGCCTCGATGGACGGGAAGCTGTAGCCTTCGCCGAAGAGGTGCATGTCGAACGCGGAGATAGAAGGCAGTATGAATCCGAGGCTGCAATGGCCGATGAGCACGGCGTGCGGAGCGCCGGACTTCAAGGTTTCCCGGCGTCTCCAATTCATGTCGTGCAACTCGACAAGGCAGTCGTAGACTTGCTCGGGATGGCCATGTTCCTTCCACAGCGTGCAGTTGGAATAGGGGAGATTATCGTCGATATACATGCCATCTACGGGATACTTTGCGAGCATCTCCTTCTTGCACTGGATGCGATAGTCGGCGAGGCCATTGGGCGACGCGAGACAGGTGGCCAGGGTGTCGCAGTAGGAGTCCATGCTGGCCTTGTACTTGCCGCCGTAGTTGAAGCCTTGCCACTGAGTGAAAGTACCCTCGGCGACGCGTTTCGCGACTTCCGGCGCGCTGGCATACATGAGGTCGGCGTTGGCGGTCCAGACGAAGAGCATGCCCGCGTCGTGGACAGTCTTGAGCACGCGGTCAAATTCTCCGGCGGGCGGGCGCGGCTGGCCGGGCGTGCCCAGGCGGTGCATTTGGAACATCGTGAAGCCGAGTTGCGCCGCGGCGAGGATTTCCTCATCGGTGGGGTAGGGGTTCTTCTCGTCGCCGACCCAGATGAACATGCGCATGTCGTGCGAGCGCGGATGGGGCAGGCGATTGGGAGCGACGGCCATGCCAACGATGAACCGGTACTCCGCGCCTGCGGC
>JBHEKO010000386.1:0-7196 GCA_041859475.1 Candidatus Hydrogenedentales bacterium | reverse complement strand
TAAGCCGCCTGCAATTCCCGACGCCGTGGACCCGGCGCGCGATGACGCCCTCGTCTTCATGAGCGACGTGTACGCGGGACCCGGCCTGAAGGGCGTGCCTCGCGGCACCGTGAAACAGTTGCGACTGTTCACCTACCACTTCGCCTATCACGGCGTGGGCGGGCAGGTGAACCGCGTAGGCCTGGACGGGCCGTGGGATATCAAGCGCGTCATTGGGACGGTCCCGGTCGAGCCGGATGGCTCGGCATATTTCCGCGCTCCTGCAAACACGCCCATTTCGGTGCAGCCCTTGGACGGACAAGGACAAGCGCTGCAATTGATGCGCAGTTGGATGACGGCCATGCCCGGCGAAACCTTGTCGTGCGTCGGGTGTCACGAAAAACGGAACACGTCGCCCCCCGTGAAGCCGGTATTGGCCAGCCGTCGCGCGCCCTCGGAAATTGCGCCGTGGTACGGCCCGGAGCGCGGCTTCTCGTTCCGGCGCGAGGTGCAGCCCGTTCTCAACCACTATTGCATTGCCTGCCATGACGGCGCGGACGCGGCGCGCCCCGATTTTCGCGATCTGCCGGATGTCCAACCCAAGGGCAAGGATGACGGCTACAACAAGGATTCGCATTTCCCGCCGTCCTACTTGGCGTTGAACCGGTACGTGCATGGACCAAGCATGGAAAGCGACATACACATGCTCACGCCATTGGATTTTCACGCAAGCACGTCGGAACTGGTGCAGCGGTTGCGCGACGGACACCACGGCGTAGCACTCGACGCGGAATCGTGGGATCGCCTCATCACGTGGATCGATCTCAACGCGCCCGCACACGGCACGTGGCACGAGATTGTCGGGATGGACAAAATCGCGCCCCAGCGCGATAGGCGTCTCGACCTGGCCCGGAAATATGCGCCGAACACGGCGCGGCAAGACCCCGAGGCTGTTCTGGAACTCGCGCCTCTGCAGGGCGTGCCGAAGGCGGAGACTCCAGCCCTTGCCGCCGAGGCGGCTCCCGTTTCGCCGCCCGTCTCCACGACAGAATGCCGTCCCGCTGGACCCAAGCGCACGGTGGATCTCGGCGACGGTGTGGTGATCGAGTTGGCGCTGATCCCGGCGGGCTCGTTTCGCATGGGGTCGGACGACGGCTATCCCAACGAGAAGCCCACTACCGAAATCTCGATAGACCATCCGTACTGGATGGGCGTCACCGAAGTAACCAACGAGCAATATGCCCGTTTCGATCCCGCGCACGACAGCCGCATCGAGGGCGGCGATTTCCTCCATTTCAGCGTCGAGGAACGAGGCTATCCGTTGAATGAACCCAAGCAGCCGGTTGCGCGCGTCTCGTGGAACGAGGCCACGGCATTTTGCGCGTGGTTGACTGCGCGCACGGGGGAGACCTTCGCGCTGCCCGATGAGGCGCAGTGGGAGTATGCCTGCCGCGCGGACACCACGACGCCCATGTGGTATGGCGCGGCCGGCGCTAATTTCGCTGCCGTTGCAAACCTGGCCGACCAGTCCCTCGCTCGCGTGGACACGTTCGATCCATGGAAACTACCGTCCGGCGCGATTGAGCCTTGGCGGCCCGCGATCGAGACGGTCGACGACGGGCATCGCGTAAGCGCGCCCGCGGGCAGCTACACCGCAAACCCGTGGGGACTGTTCGACATGCACGGCAACGTCGCCGAATGGACCCTCAGCGCCTGCCGTCCCTATCCCTGGAGCGCCGCCGACAGCCGCAACGACACTGCTACTAGCGAGGACCGGGTCGTCCGCGGCGGTTCATGGTACGACCGCCCATCCCGCGCCCGCAGCTCCTTCCGCCAGCACTACGCACCCTGGCAGCGCGTATACAACGTGGGCTTCCGCGTGGTGTGCGTCTCTGGTTCCTGAGGGAGCATTTGCCGCACACGAAGACACGCGGAGCCGTGGATGCAGCCGAGTATCGGAATGCTGACGTGTGGTGCGCCAGGGTCTCCCGCCCCGGCACTCCGCCGACACACGTGTCGGCACGCGACCGAACGGTCTCTTCCCGATTCCTCTCGCAACTCTTTGCTGAAGTGGTATATTAATACTACGAGAGTGCTTGACGTGCGGGGCGTCAGCCCAACCCGCTCCGATCTCCACTCGCCTGCTCACGCCTGAGTCGTGAGTAGGAGTATCGGCAGTGGGCAGAGTCCCAATGGCAAAGGGGGAGTCGACGTGTCCAGGCTATTCTGTATCGTGACTGCGACGCTTATTCTCTGTTTCGTAAGTGCGTCGGCCGCCCCCGAGGAAGAGTGGAAACAGAAGCTCCAAAACGCCGAAGCGCAGCTCACGGCTACATATGCGCAGGTGGAAGCACAACTCGATGCCGCCCAAACGTTGAAACTGCAGGCCGCCCAGAAGGCTTGGGATGAGTATCGCAAATTGGCCTTCGATTGGTTCGTCAAGGAGTCTGAGGGATACTCAGACCGCGGAGAGGAAGCCAATGACACGTACTCGGCCTCGTTGACCTGGTCTCGAGTCAGCCATTTGAGCCGAATGCTTGCGCCTCGCGATCTGAACGGCTCCGAATCCGAGTTCCGCGATGCGGACGACGCGATAAACAGGGTCTACAAATTGAAACGCCACCTTCTTGGGCGTCGAGAATCGTGCGAGGCATTGAAGAAGGTCCAGCTTGTCTGGATCCGCTACCGCGATGCGGCCGCCGAGTCGGAGTCCTCAGTCTGCCCGAACCCTCCTTCCGCCGCCGTCTACATCAAAACGGAATTGACGTACGAACGCGCCTCGTCCTTGAAGGCGGGTGAGTATTCTTTCGCGCGACGGCTCGCGACTGCCCCGCCGGACTTGGAAAAGGAGTTGTCGCTCGCACTTCTGCGGAGTGAAAACGCTGACATACGCCAGAAGGCGGTCGATTTCTTCCGGGAAAACGCCAACGAATCGCTCCCGTTACTCATAGCGCAGTTCAGAACGGGTCTGCTGCCAGTGCAGGCAGCACCCATTTTTGAGAGACTCGGGCCGGTCGCGATTCCGCCTTTGCTGGAGTTGATAGACAAGCGCGCGTATGTGCAAGATTCGCCACCAGTGTTTCTTGCTGCCACGGGACCCGCGGTGATTCCCGATTTGATTCCAAGGATTTCAAGCACGTATCGCGGGACCTCACAGATGAGTATGAGCGCATTGGCGCTCCTTGGAGCGAACGCCAAGGACGCCGTTCCCGCGCTGCTGGATATCATAAACAGGCACAAGACCGGTTCGCAGGAAGAGGCGTGGCGGAGCAGATCTGCGGCTCAGGCGATATTGAACATTGCACCGGACAATTCGGAAGTCGTCAAAACGATTGTCGACGCATATCTTGCCTCTCCGGCGAATGACGAGACATTCACCAGTGCGCTCAGTAAGTTAGGCCCTGCGGCCAAAGAGGCTTTACCGACACTCATCGACAGAGCGCTGGATTCGCGACAAGGTTCCGAAGCGCCATACGCTCTTCACTGCATCATATCCCCAGAGGATACGGAGTTGATTCCTTCTCTCACAGAAGGGTTGATTAACCCCGGCACTTACGACTGGATGGGCTTCGGCCTCGCTCTAGCAAAGATCGGCGACTCCGCTGTACCGCCATTGAAGACGTTGCTTCAAAGCCAAGACAAAATGGTTGTTCGACGAGCGGCGACAACACTTGTAAGGATAGGACATCCTCCTGACGATGTGATCGCCACACTGATTTCGTTGTCGAATGAAGAGGACGTATCCGAGGCCATCTTCTTCATTGATATCCTTGCCCAGTATGGCGAATCTGCAAAGGCTGCCGTCCCAACATTGTTGAACCTCTACCGCAGCAACCGTCCGGGTGTAAGCGCCGCCGCGCTCAATGCGTTGCATTCCATCGCACCCGATTCGGAAGAAGTCAAGAGAATATGGCTGCCCGATCCTTATGTTCTGGACCCCTTCTACGATGCGCGCAGCTATAGCGAATCAAACTTGACTGACTTCCACCCTCCCGAGGTACTAGAAGCCGATTTTAACAATGACGGCCTCATGGATATTGCCATCTGTATAGGCATGGGCAATAGCTTTGGAGGGTGGAATCTCTACCTGAAAGCCGCGGAGCACAAATATAAGTGGATGGGAGACTTCGAAGCCCCGCGACACGTGACGCTTTACACAAAGGAGAAGGGGGTCGGCTACCTAGGAGTCTATTGGCACGCGAGCGCATGGACGGGGACTGAGGGGCTTTTCAAGATCACCATGGACGAGCTCTCCTTGGCGAAATCGGTTGATGTCGAGGCGGCGGCAGGAGGAGGTGTCTGCACCGTGAACAGCGACGAAGCACTGCCTATACCCAAAGGGTATACCGAGACTAGGCTCTCCGCCAAAGCCATAGAGAAGGAAACGCTTCTCGGCAAATAGCCGCAGAACTGCACCGGCGTGCAAAACAGCGCGGAACTGGACGACCCCTTACGATTCTTCTGGATAAAAATGCAGCCACTTGTTATTATTTGGCTGCAATTCTATCCAGGAGGACTTCTATGGCCTCGCCCATGGACAATGCGATCAAGCTTATCGCCGCCTACGGCGGAACCGTCCGGACCGGAGAGGCGCTTGCCCGCGGCATTCACCCGCGCACGCTATACGCGCTCCGCGACAATGGGGCACTGGAAATGCTTGCGCGCGGACTCTACCGCCTTGCCGATCTTCCGCGCGCGGGCGATCCCGATCTGGCGCTCGTAGCTGGCCGCATTCCGCAAGGGGTGGTTTGTCTGATCTCGGCCCTGGCAATTCACGAACTAACCACTCAGATCCCGCACCGGATTGACTTGGCGATTCCCCGCACCGCCCGCTATCCGGCCAGCGACGGCGTACCGCTCACGGTCTACCGATTTGCCATCGCCTCCTACCGGGCTGGCGTGACGCAGCGCGAAGTCGATGGAGTGAGGATAAGAGTCTACGCCCCGGAGAAGACCCTTGCGGATTGTTTCAAATACCGGAACAAGATCGGTCTCGACGTTTTCCTGGAAGCATTGGACGCCTACCGCAAACGCCCCGGCGCTTCCATGCGGAAGGTTCTCGAATATGCTCGAGTGGATCGAGTGGAAACCAAGATTCGTCCCTACCTGGAAGCCAGGGTATGAGCAGGGATATTGCCGCTTCCATTCACCAGCGTTTACTAAACCACGCCAGGAAAGAAGGCGTCCTATTCAACGACGTGCTCCAGCGATACGCGCTGGAACGCTGGCTCTATCGTCTCTCGATAAGCGATCACGGCGAGTGCTTCATTCTCAAAGGCGCGCTCATGCTGCATGCCTGGAATCTGCCGGTGACGCGCCCGACCCGCGATATCGATATGCTTGCCTGCGTTCCAAACGAACCTAACGGGATTCGTCAGTTGATCTCGGACATATGCTGCGCTGAATGCGAAGACGACGGGCTGCTTTTTACAGCCGAATCGGTCACCACTGAACACATCGCGGAAGATGCGGTTTACGAAGGCGTACGCGCCAAGTTCAACGGCTCTTTGGGCAACGCCCGAATCGCCATGCAAATCGACTTGGGATTCAGCGATGTCATTACTCCAGCCCCGGTCAACCTTGCCTATCCGACGATTCTGAATCAGCCGGCTCCGCTTCTCAAGGCCTACAACCGGGAAACCGCCATTGCGGAGAAGTTTGAAGCCATGCTGAAGCTCGGGGAACTCAACAGCCGCATGAAGGACTTTTTCGACATATGGTCGCTTGCCACACACCAATCCTTTGACGGCGCAATCCTGTCGAAAGCGGTCGCACGCACTTTCGAGCGTCGCAACACGCCGAAAGATAGCGATGCATCATGCTTTTCGCATGCCTTTGGAAATTCACCGGACAAACAGAAGCAATGGCAAGCATTCGCCAAGCGCAGTCAACTCACGGGACAAGTTCCAGAGGCGTTCGCGGATGTGTGGCAAGCAGTAATGCAATTCCTGAAACCCATGCTCTCCAATTCCGACGCCACTATTTGTTGGTCACCGGGCGGACCTTGGACCTAAGTGCGCCGCGATCACTCCGCAATCACAACATCCGCCACATAGACCGCCGTCATCGTTGCGCCTGCGGCGTCTTTCTCGTGCGACGAATACCAGGACACCACGGCGTGCGTCGCATCGAGCGCCACGAAGCCCGGATAGGAACAGTCGCCGTCGCTGGGGAGTTCCGCAAACGAAACCAGCGCATCGTCCACCAGCCAATAGAGCACCATTCTCGGGCCTGCGTCCGTCGACTTGCGTCCCCCCACGACCCACCGGTCGCCCCAGCGCGTCACCAAGGGTCCACCCACGTACTCCGTGAGTTCCGTGCGCGTCATTTCGGTATACGGCGGCCGCGACGTGATCAACTGCGCCGTGCCCCGGCCTCGGCGGCCGATAGCGATCATGGCGCCGTTGTCGTCGAAGGTGAACGCCGTCTCGTCTCCGCTGACTTCCTGAAAGAGCGAATGGTATCGCCAAACCAGGCCGTCATCGCTTTCCAGCATCGCCGATTCCACGCTTTCCCCTTCGCCGTTTACCTGGGCGAAATCCTTGTTGCGCCGCCCGCAGAGATATGCCTTGTCGCCGCATGCGGCCGCCCGCCAGATGTAGTGGCCGTAGGTGCCTTCCAATTGTCGCGGCCCTTGCCAGGCCGTTCCATCCGCGGTCCACGCCGCGTACCCGAGGTGCTTATTCATGTCGTACTGATCCGCGGGAAGCGTCGTCTCACCCGAATACCACGTTCCCGTGTAGACGAAGAGCTGTCCCTTAAACGCCAGAAAATGCGGGTCGCGCGTGTCGCGCAGCGGCACGGAGAACCGGTGCACTTCTTGCCACGTGCGGGTATCCTCGCTCGACATCACGACAATGCACGACGTTGGGTGCACCATATGCCCATCGGGACAACTCCGGAACGTCAGCCAGAACCGGTCTTGCCAGCGTATCAGGTCCGTGAATGCGTTGTGCGGACCTTTGTCGTATACCCGGCGAACGTCCTGCACCTGCACCTTCGGCATTTCTCCCGGCTCCGCATAGGCCCATTGCCCTGCGCCTAGACAGGAGACCGCCAATAGACCGATGAATCGCATTGTGCGGCACGTGTTCGACTGCATGAATCGTCCTTTCATTCTTCGACGGGCCATCGTTCAATTCCGCGAAACGCAGGGAATTCATAGTATCCCACCGTCACGGCTTCTTTCGATAGGTGAGGACGGCCGCGCCGGGTTT
>JBHEKO010000382.1:0-12102 GCA_041859475.1 Candidatus Hydrogenedentales bacterium | reverse complement strand
GGCGTGCGGGCATAGATCAAGACATTCTCGCCCGTGAGTGCGATGCTGTTGAATTTGGCGATGTGGCAGGTCCAACCGCCCGACAGATTGGCCCAACTTATCCCCTTGCGCTCCACGTCGGGGTTGAGCGAGTAGTACCCTTCTTCAATGCGCGTGGCCTCCCGCGCAGCTTCCGCGCCCACCCTTTCGTCGAGGTAATAGAGTCCGAAAGCGAAGAGCATCGCCACGAGAATCGGGACAACAACAAACCGCCGCAGACTGATTCCGCCAGAGAGGACCGCGGTGATTTCATTGTTCTGAACGGCATCGCCCAAGACGAGCAACGAAGCGATCAGCATTGCAAATGGTGCGACCCGGTAAATTACTTGGGGGATAGAATTGAGATAGTACCGGATGACCATATCGAAAGGGACATCGAGGCGGGTCATGTCCCTATGCGTCAGTAGATCGATTAAGACGTAAATCATAACCAACGCGAGGAGGTTTCGCGCCAGGGCGCCAACCATGCGGCGAATGAGATAACGATCCAGCGTCTTCATACGCGGTCGACACGCCAAATTGCGAACACCCCCGCAATCCCCAAAAGCACGTTCGGGGCAAGTGCACGAACAAACATTTCGCCAAGGGACCGCACGGACGACGGCTCTAGCACCATCACGAGCAGATAATAGACGAGGATGATGACAAAGCCAATAGCGAAACCGTAGGAACGCCCCGCTCTTGGCGCGCGAACCGCAAGTGGCGCCGCAATGAGACTGACCGCCAGACACGCCAAGGGCATCGCAATCCGGCGGCAGATTTCCCACCGCACCTTGCGCAGGTTTTCGCCAAACCGTTCGGAGCGATTCTTCTCGAAATCGGCTCTTGCCTGTGCCTCTCTCGCCCACAGCTCCTGAAGTTTCAGACTCTTTCGAAGGTTAGGCGGAAGCCGAAAGGAGCCTGTCGGGAGCGACATGCTAAGGTTCGTGAATGGCATGCTCGTCACAGAGTCGCTCCCTTGCGGCAACACGATATTCCCCTCCGGCATGAAGACTCGCAGCCCGGCTGCATCCTCGACAAACTGCGCCGACTTGCCGTAATAAACCCAGTTTTGCCCGTCCTTCGGCTGCAGTATCACCACTTCCTTGAGCGTCTTCGTGGCGACGTCGCGTCCGCCGATATAGACACGCCAGCCGGAGACCTCATGCATAACTCCGGTGGGCAACATTTCCAACGTAATGCGCTGGGGCAACTCCGTATAGATGAGGTGGTTAAAGTGCTGCATCGCGACCGACTGCACGCGGTCCTGCAAGTAGAAGCTCGTCCCGCTGAGCAGCGCCCCAACGACAATCACTGGAGCGACAAGCCGTTTGAGGGGAATGCCAGCGGCCTTCATAGCCGTGATTTCATTGTCTTGCGCCAGCCGCCCAAACGCCAGCAGGATACCCAACATGTATGTGGTTGGGATGATGTAGACAACAAGAGGCGGTGAAACGTAAAGCGTGAGCCTCGCGAGGTCCCAGAACGTGATGAAATCCTTGACTTCCTGCAGGACGCGGTGCTGCTCGCGGATCTCATTCGCCACCCCGATGAAGCCGATAACGACGACAGCGAAAAACGCCGGTACTACAATTTCCTTCAGGACGTACCGCGAAAGGATCGTTGAAAGGGGCGTTCTTCCGCCCCCGGCAGAGGGACGGCTTGCGCGCAGGACTACCGCTCCTTCCACGATTCCCCTCCGTGATCGACTTGGTTGCAGGCCGTGCATAACCCCGCGCTACTCGCAGGGTTGAGTTTGTTCAAGCAGCGGATTATAGCGCACGTTCATGGCCCTCCGCCATGTGTTTCGCGGCGCAGCTACAGACGATGATTGTGTATGCCCCCGCTTTCCCCGCAGAACCATCTCAAGCTTTCCGCTTTTCTGCCGATAAAAGGAATCGGCTAAGGGAAAATTGCCACTCACGAATCCGTCGCTCGACTGTGTTAGGGACAGTCGTCGGCAAAGCGGGGAGCCTGTGCTATGGGTACACCAGCCATCCAATCTCTCCTTGGGGGATTGAACGGCGCTTCGAACAGCGCGAATTCCACCAACTCACTTCTAGACCTTGACTCGCTCTTTCGACTTGCCCGAGCACAGAGCGCGGGCGACGCGGCCATTCCGGAACTTGCCAGCGAGTCCGATGCCGACAGCGTCTCACAAGACCAGTCGGGTCAACTCACCGATGCCTTCAATGCCGTCGTCTACAAATCGCAGATGCAGCGCGTCTCGCTTTCCGCGGCATTCCAGGAAGCGGCGGCACGCGTCGAAACCGGAACAGACGGGGACGAGAGCACCGTTCAGGCGGCGAGTCAGCAACTCAGCTTCAGTTTCTTTGCGGAATCGCGAACGGAGGAACTCGTCAGTTTCAGTCAGCGCACGGCGAGCACCGCGGAAGGCTTGGAAGGTTCGCAGAAGAGCACGTACATTGAAGCGAGCCGCACCGTGGCCCAACGCTTCTCCTTCTCGATGTCCATTTCCGGAGAGGCCCTCTCCGGCTATGCCGGCGCATCCGACGCGCTGGCGAATAGCGAAAACCCCCAAGACTTCGACTCCTTCCTGAAGCTTGTCAACAAAGCCATGGGAAAGGCGGACGACGTCCTTAACGATATCTTCAAATTGCTCAATGATTTCTTCAACGGGACCGCGGACATGAAGACGCGCGCGAAGGAATTCATGGATGGCTTAAGCGGCCTGGGACTCCTCTCGGATCAGAGTGGTCAAGCGGTGGCCGCCAATGGCCAAAACGGGCAGCAAACCCAATTCCAGGCTTTTGGCTTCAACATCCAGCTTGAGTTCTCCTTCGAATCCGTGGAAGTGACGCAGGTGGCGGTACAGCAGTCGGACCCCATCACGCTGGACCTGAACGGAAACGGCGTAGAACTTACCAGCTATACGAACGGTGCAAACTTCGACATCACAGGCTCCGGGACCAAGGTCAATACCGCGTTCGTGACCGGAGGCGATGCATTTCTTGCCATCGACCGCAATGGAAACGGACGCATCGACAGCGGTAAAGAACTCTTCGGCGACCAGAACGGAGCGAACAATGGCTTCGAGGAACTACGAAAGCTTGACTCCAACAGCGACGGCCTGATCAACGCATCGGATCGCGACTTCGCCCGTCTTCGCCTGTTCAGAGACAACGGCAATGGCCAAACCGAGGCGGGAGAATTGATTTCGCTCAAGGACGCCGGAGTGGAAGAAATTAGTCTGGCCTATCGCAACACGGATGAAGCGGCATCGGGGGGCAACCGCATCGGGCAAATTGCCTCCTTCCGCTATGCGGATGGACGGCGCGCAACGGCCGCCGACGCCATCCTCAATTATACCGCCTAACCCGATTCAATCCTGACCAACAGGGTCCCCGGGCCGGCTCACGGACGAGACCGGCCCGGGTGTTGTTCTTCCTCGTTTTCGTCAAGCGCCTTCGCGTGATCGACAACCACGTTCTGCGCGGTATAAGATGGGGCGAAAGGAGACTTGCCATGGTTCAACTCGAAGTGCTGGGCGTAAGCATGGACGGTCATCACCAGCCGGTCGTACTCTTGCGGCACGACGACCGCGTCCTTCCGATTGTCGTCGGGCTGGCTGAGGCGGAAGCGATTCATGCGGCGCTTATCAAACGCGACCTCGGACGCCCCATGACCCACGACCTGATCTGCAATGTTCTGGCGGGCCTCCATGGCGAATTGCAGTCGGTGACTATCTACAAGCTCGAAAACGAGACCTTTTACGCCCACTTGAACGTCGAACAGAAGTCGGCGGGTGGACAAGTCGAGCAACTTATTCGAATCGACAGCCGCCCCAGCGATGGCATTGCCATTGCCTGCCGGACAAGTTCGCCCATTTACGCCAGCCAAACCGTGATGGATATGGCTTCGCAGGACATGTCGTTTCTCGGCACTGGCGAGGAAGAGGCCGAAGAAGGCGACGATACGGACACCGACCCGGACACGGATACGGATACGGACTTCGACACCTAGTGTCTCGTATCGGTTGATCTTGTGAGTTGTAGCACTGGCTTTCAGGAGGCTCCTAGCCAACCACAGGAATTCGTGACGCGCAACTTCGGCTGAATCAAACCGCTAACCGCCCTATGCGGGTGTAGCTTCGGGTCCTTGCGGCGCCCAGGTCAGACGAAGGTCACGCTGGCAAACGACACAATTCCACCTGCCGGATCCGGCGCAAACCCATGATGGTGCAACGCCCCCCCGCCTGCGGACTGCTCAACGATTCGAAGGGCAGAGTAGATACAATTGAGTCCGCACACGCGGCGCTCGTTCTCGTCCCGCATGACCCCCTGATACCAGGCGTCAGGCTCTTTTGCCACCACGTGAGCGAGGTCTTCCTTGTCGCGCGCCATGACCTGATTCACTATCGCGTCGGTGATGTCGAAATCGTCCCCAAATCGACGCCCCACATGCGCAAGGTCGGCCCCGGCAACTACCGTGACTTTTTTCTTCGACGCTTCGACAGCCCTACGGCACGCGCACAGAAATTCTTCCGCGCGGGACTTGCCCCCAGGCTCGGAGGCGTCCACGTCAAACGGCCCGCAGAGAATGGGGACAATCCGGATTGCAGTACCGTAAAGGTGGGCGAGCATGACCGCCTGGAATTCAATGGAGTGCTCCGCCCGGTGCACCGTCTCAAACTCGTAGGGATTCCAATCGCACATGGCCGCAATCCGATCGGTCAAGTCCGTGTCTACTTCAAGCACCCCGAACGGAGTCTCAAAATGTTTGCGCGTCATGATGAACGGAGCAGGTGGACCAGCATGCGCTACGCCAAACACGATGGCGGTATCGGGCCGTCCGGCGCGTGCAAGAGTCAGATATCCGTGAGCGTAACTGTGTCCGCCACGGTCGAAATCAATATGCGGCACAACCAGAAGTTTCAACGGCTCCCCGTCCGTAACGGGCTGAGGCGCGACACCCGGTCCCTCTTCCCGCAAGTACAAGGCGTCCAGAAAGGCGCGCAACTCGTCGGGCTTGGCCGGGTAGGATTTCCCCGCCAAGTGAGCAGGCCGCGTGGTCGATTCGTGATACGCGCGTTCCGCCTTCACTCGAATATGGAGATACTTCTCCGTGTGCAGGAACCCATGGCTATCGAGAAACTCGACGATGCGCTCGATGTCCGTGTCGCGAATCGTCTGCCCGCCCGTATGGTTACAGAAGGCATATTGAATGTCCGCGATGGTGTTTTCGCCGTTCAGATAGGACGCCACCAGAAAGGCCGCCGGTGAAAGCACCAACGGCTCAGGCACATACCCTTCGGGGTCGCGCAGGCAGATCATGGTTTCCCCATCCTGCTCGACCGGGGATATATCCAGATATCGAAGTGACGGCAGCGGCATAGTAGAAGGACTATAGAACGAACGGGGCAAATTTGGCAATCGCTCTCTGCAACTTGCCGCGAAGGTGAGGGATAGATTCCCTGAGGCAAATCGCGCTAGGCAGTTTTCGCACTCCGCCATCGACCGGCAAGTCCCTTCTTCCTAGACGGTTATGCGGACGTGAAACTTCCTTTGTGAATATCTTCGTCCAATGGTCGTCAGAATTGAGCGAGTTGGCCGGAAGGCCGGCCAAGCATGTGGTAGAATTGAATATGACGTGTGTGGATTCTTCGAGCTCGTGCGCGGAGTCAAGGTGACTACTCGCGTACGGCGCGGTAGTCCTTACCGCGCGGATTGAAAGACGCTCGGCAAAATAGGCTCCAGGTCGACTCGATTTGAGAGCTCGGGAGGTTTTGGTTATGAAGAAGCTACTGGCAATGGCCGTAGTATTTACCGCAGGCAGCTCGCTTTTCATGTTGGGTTGTCAGACCACGCCCACCCAACAGGGTGTCGTGGCGGGTGGATTGCTCGGCGCGGGCGCCGGAGCCATCATCGGCAACCAAGTGCATGGGAAGAGCGGTGAAGGTGCATTGATTGGCGCGGGTGTAGGCGCCCTTTCCGGTGCGCTCATCGGCGACCATGTGGACGAGCGGCGCGATAGACGCGCCGGACAGCAACAGCAAGCGCAGCAGGCGCCGCCTGCCCAACAGCCTCCGGCGGCCCAACCCGCGCAAAGTGGACACTGGGAAACCCGAACGGTAACGACCGCTTCCGGTGAAACCTACGAAGAGCGCGTGTGGGTGCAGCACCGATAGTCAACCTAAGCGAGACTTCCCTAATGGGGGCGCAGGCAACTGCGCCTCCACTTTTGTTATTATGAGCCACACATTCCGGAGAGATTGCCGACACAACGGAGCGGTTGACTTGTGGCCATTTTGACGCAACGGAATTGGCGCATCGTGGGTGGCGTGAGCTTGGGTGCGTGTGCCGTGATGGCGTGGTTCGGCGTGCAGACGCTGGCGCTACGCCACTCGCCCATGCTGTTCTTGGCCTACTGGGGCGCGTTCTTCATCCTCTTCATGGTCGTGTTGTATTGTGTGCTGCTCGATTTGCGATACATCCGAATCCAGCATGCCGCCGGCGAGCGGGAAGCCTTTCAAGACATTCTCGGCGACGAGAAGTTTCGCGCCGCCTTGCGCCAGGCGCAAGAAGAGGCGGCACGGGAAAACAAGGCCGGGCAAGGCCGGACGCAACCCTGATTGCACAAATGGGGCGTATCTGATTTCGGGGGATCATGAGGCTCATCTTGTTCGATATCGACGGTACGCTCACCGCCACGACCGAAGCCGATAACGGCTGTTACGATCGCGGATTCCTGCGGGCGTTTGGCGTTCCCTTGCCTACGACGGACTGGCATGCCTATACGCACGTCACCGATGTTGGCATACTCCGTGAAGTTATCGAGCCCATTTGGGGCCGCTCCGTTACGCAGAGCGAAATAGACGCGTTTGAGTCGGCCTATCTCGATGAGGTCGAGCGCGCATTCGAATCGAACCCAGAAGGTTTCGCGGAGGTGCCTGGAGCGCGTGAGCTTCTGCGGACTTTGCAGAATACGGAGGGCGTCGCCATTGCCCTCGCGACAGGAGGCTTGCGACGCACGGCCCTCTTCAAGTTGAGCAAGATCGGGATCGACGGCGCATTGCTTCCCGGCGGTTTTGCGAACGACGCGATCTCGCGGGCGGACATTGCCCGTGTCGCCGCCAAGCGCTCGGGCGTGCACGCCGATGACACCGTTTACGTGGGCGACGGAATGTGGGATTTGCTCACGTCGCGGGAGCTCGGTATGCGTTACATCGGCATCACGCGCGAATCCAACGCGGACCGTTTGCGCGCCGCCGGGGCGACGGCCCTCCTTGACGATTTCTCCGAACCCGCCGCATTCTTCGCGGCGCTACAGTCTGCCACCGTCCCGATCGTCTAGCGGCAATCGGAATCAGCGACGAATACCTGCGGCGTCCTTAGGCTGTACGTGCGCCCGGACGAATTCGCCGGCTTCGGCGATGGCCTCTTCGCCTTCAGGTATCAGCGGCGCGAAATAGTGCCATACATGAATCATGTCGTCCGCAATCTTCAACGTCACCTCGACGCCGGCATCCTTTGCGCGCGCGGCAAGCCGCGTGGAATCATCCAATAAGATTTCCGCCGTGCCGACATGAATAAGTATCGGCGGCAAGCCGCTCAGATCGCCGTACAGCGGCGAGGCCAGAGGCGTGCGCGCATCGGCTTCCCCAAGGTAACGCTGTGCAAAGGCGTGCAGATCGCGCGGTCTGAGAATCGGGTCGCTGGCCGCTTTGGTCATCACCGAGGCGCCCGTCGCGGCGAGGTCCGTCCATGGGGATAGGCACACGGCCGCCGCAGGTAACGGGTCGCCTTCGTCGCGCAACCTCAGCATCAACGCGAGGCAAAGTCCTCCCCCCGCGGAATCTCCTCCTAGGACGACATTGCCTGGCGCAGTCCCGGAACGAATGAGCCACCGATAGGCCGTGACGGCATCCTCCACGGCAGCGGGAAACACGTGCTCGGGCGCAAGCCGATACGAAACCGAAAAGCCACGCAGACCGCCTGCGCGCGCCAAATCCGATGCCAGCCGCCGATGCGTTCGGAGCGAGCCAATGCTATACCCGCCGCCATGCAGAAAGAGCAGTACCTTGTTCGCGTTCATGCCCGGCGTATTGATCCATTCGGCCGGCACGCCATCTGCATCTACAGGCTCTATCGTCACATCCGGAGGCAATGGAAGTAAGTCGACGACAAGCTCAAGACCTTCTCGATGCTGCTCAAGGCTGACATCCGAATTGAGCGGCTTGGCGCGGGCCATGGCCACGAAGGATCGAAACTGCTGACTGTGCATTTGCAGATACTCCAAAAAGGAACCCGGCGCTTGTACTTACGTGCGCCGGGTTGCACATCAAGAGCGCCGTGCCGCGAATACATGCGGCACTTGTCAGACTGGCGACGCGACTTCCGTTCCAGCGGGACTCTCTACATCGGAGCCATGGGCGTGTCCATTGCCGTTGCCGTTGTCGCCTTCCGCTCCGGGTTTGAAGCTGAACGCAAACTCTTCCTGCGGGATCACCACGGGTTCCTTTATCGGGATTTCGCAGCGCTCTCCGTCGCAGTACATATCGTTTGCTTCGTCGGTGTTCAAATTCGCGAAGTCCAAGATCCCAAGCCGCGCGGTTGCGTTGTTGTACATTTCGGCGGTGATTTCCTGGTACGGCGCCTGTGGATAATTGTGGTCCGTCAGCGGCAAGAAACTTATGGACTTCAGGCGCGGTTCGTAAAGCTCGAGGATATTCGGGATGTCTTTGGCCTCTTCCAGACGAAACGTGATCGTCGCACTGACTTGGTTGTCGGCCCAGTAGTATTGCATTTGGGCCACGTTTTCGACTTGTTCCCAGACCGACACATCGTTCTTCGAGCGCTCGAAATTCTCCTGTCTGACCGGGAAATAGGCAACCCATGTATTGTCGCCGTATACGGATTCTTCGATGCGATACCCGGCCCGCTTGATGGGCTCGACCAAGGGGCTCGTCTTGTCGAGCCGGATGGTGCGGTAGTAGTACTCCGCGTGCGGATAGTGAATGCCTGGAGTCACGCCCGGCATAAGCGATACCGTGCCGCTGGGTTTGACGCTGGTCTTCTTGACACTTTCCGGAATGCACAGCCACTGCGAGTAGATCTTGTCGAGGCTGCAAATGTACTTGTAGCCGTCGTCGCACCAGTTCAAGTGCGTCCGCCTGCCGTGCTTTTCAAACGACTCGATGATGCCGGACTGCGAGAGGCCGATGCGCCGGTTGCGGAGCATGATGGCATTCGTGCGCTCGTTGTGCGTGGGAATCAGTGTCACGGTCTTGGCGTAGAGGTACGCAAACTTGAGCGTGCGCTTGTACTCGTCGAAACTGCCATGAAGCGAAGGGAAGGTCTCGACGAGATTGCACACCTCATACGACTCGAGACTCTGTTCCGCACAAGGGTTGGTGCCGGCGACTTTGGCGTCGACCCAATTCGCCCCGTCCTTCAGCCGCCCAAAGGCCCGCGCGTTTTCGAGCCAGAAGTAGCCCGGTTCGCCGTTCTTGGCGGTTTGCATGCCCACCTTCGAGTAGTTCATGCCGATGTCCGCGGCGACGCTGTTGTTGGAGGCCCAGCGCCACGCCATGAGCTTCTCGCGATGAAGGTCGGGGTCCTTCAGTTGCAGGTAGTCGGAATCATCGGGGCTTCCGAGCGCGAGTTCGGCGGTACGGCGAACGCCTCCCGAGACGACGCACTTGCCGATGACGTTCATGAGATCCGTGATATCGGTCGACGTGATGCGGTCGCCGATGCGCGGCGCGAGCACTTTATCGATATTCTCGACGCATTCGATGAGCGGACCCGGCCCTGGGGCGATGCCGCCGAAGGTTCGAATGGGGGATCCCACGGGGCGAATTTTCGAGTAATCGATATCGGCGGGCCGTTTTCCTCGGCCTACGTAGGCTTCGAGAATGCTGCGGACGAGGTCGACCCAGCCTTCCTTCGAGTCCTCGACGACGTGTGTGTAGCTGGCGACCTTGGGTTCATGGATTTGCAGAGACCCCGTGCCCTTCGTGTCGAACGCGACGCCGACGCCCAACATGGACAAGTCCATGAGAAAGCAGAACGGCTCCGAGAAGTTGAAGCTGATTTCTTCGGTGGAGACGAACGCGCAGTTGTTCAACGCGCCGGAGCCGCGCTCGTAGATGTAGTCCGTTCCCATCATCCACAGGCCGCGGCCGGGCGGAAGGAACTTGAACTCCCACATGAGGTTGTACATTTCCTGTGCGGAGTGTTGCGCCTTCTGGGCGTTCCACGGCAGCTTGAGGCTTCGGCAATGATTCAGTTGAATCGTGTAGCAGCCCTCGACGACGCGCCGGAGCGTTTCCCAGTATTCTTCGGTACGATTGCCTTCGCCGGCTACGGTGCGCGCGTAGGTTCGCTTGAAGGTGACGTACCCCAAGGGGCCCCATTTGGGTTGTTGCCCTTTGTATTGCTCCAAGAACTTGTCGGAGAGCTTGAATCGTTCTTTAACCTCGAACAACATGTCTCATCACCTCACTCTTCGTAGCCCCATCCTGCCGGCCTTGCTCGACACCTGTCCGGGAACGCCTAGACCTTGCGATTCTTCGTTCGAACCCAAGGAAGGCCTTCCGCTATCTCGACCTCGTAGTCACCCAGGAGACTGGGATACCGGTCCTTCACGGTTTCGTAGACCTTGCCGAAAACAAGGCGTAGTTCTTCTTCCGCATCGGGAGCGGTCCTCATTTCGAGGACATGGCGCAACGCGCGGAAATTGCAGGACCACCCTATTGTCGTTGCAACGCCTTCCGGAGCGACGCGCCGGAATGCAGACGTCAATTTCTTCTTTCTATCGAACTTGGCTTCGTTTTCGATGTCGAAAATCTTGGCCAACGATTGCTGGATCTGTTCAAGCTGCTCGATTGTCTTTGCGTAGATCTCCATACCCTCTTCGCTTTCGCGAATGTGGGTGGGCGCATACGCCGACAGGCGGTCCAGGCGCACGAAACGGAGCGACTCCTGCGATATGGCCGTCCCGGCGCGGTGACGCACGAGTTCGTGCGTGAACACGCGGCTGACATCCGCCAGTACGAAGTTCAATACGGCATGCTCGATGACGCTCCCGTGGCCAACCTCCAGCACGTGCCCCAGATAGTTTGCATTGCCTTTGCGAACCCGGGTTACGTTGGGATTTAGCCCTGGCTCAAACGAGCGGTAACAGAGGCGGCCGTACACCTCGCACAGGCGCTCGGCGTCGCTGGGGGCGTCGGTTGTCCACGCCGGCGTGCCCACATGCTCCAGATAGGCCTGTAGACCTTCTTCTACAACACGCGTTTCGCCGACCAGAAAAACCTTTGGCTCCACAAAATTCATGCTTCTAACATCCCGCCTCTCTGTAAATCCAGGCCCAAACTACCGGTCAACTGCGAAAAAAGGAACAACCCCCGGCGCATATCGGCCAGACTTCGAATTAAGCTATTGTATTGCAACATGTTACAGCTTGATGGAATTGCCGGCAGCGTAACGGTTACCCCGCGCCTATGCCGCCGCCGTAGGGTCGCATTATAGGAGCCACGATTACTTTTGTCCACCGATTTTTTCCAGCGGACAGGTTCACACGACCTCGCTAGAAGCGCAATATGAGGAAACCGATTTGTTGATCTACACAATATATTGTGGTTGTATTTGAAGTTGAAGAAGTAGGCAATATTTAATTTATGCGTAGTATTAGTATTCGTGTCCGCCGGCAAGCTCTGCCTTGCGACGGCTGGTGAACATGATAAGGCTGGATCAGCCAAGTGGCCGTAAGTCGACAGTACAACGGGATTGCGCGACGAGTTCATCGAGGATTGCCTTTGCAGCAGATATCTCTGGAATTCCGGCACGCGAGCGAACAACGCTGCAATTCGAAGTATAGCATTGCCAAACGAGTTTCGTCAAGATATGGTGGTGTCGCTAATTTTTGCCACAATATATAGTGGGGTGTGAGTGTGCGTGCCCTGCTAGATTGGCACCACGAATGGACTTCGCAACCATGCAATTCCGGCGGCGATCTGATATTATTGCGCAGACATGGGATGCGGTCTGGAGAGTAAAGGGGTTCTATGGAACTGAGCACAGGTGAAAGAGCGCTCAAAGCGTTGCGCCCTGTGCGTGT
>JBHEKO010000205.1:0-2934 GCA_041859475.1 Candidatus Hydrogenedentales bacterium | reverse complement strand
TGATCGCAGCCGGGAATTCCTTGTCCTTCAGAAGACGGCTGGCGCGCATCTCCATGGGAAGATTCACAATGAGCCGGTCGCCGTTGTTCCATTGCCTGCGAAATACGGCCCACCCGTGCTCGTCAATGGCGACCGGCTCCGCACTGCCATTGATCGTGGCGCTCATCGGTCCGGCGAGCCAACCGGGCGCGCGCAGTTTGATGCCAAACTCAAGCGGCTTCTCTACTTTCACCGTCAGCTCCGTCGCCCCGATCTCCGGGAAACGGGTAGCTTGCTCGATTCGCACGTTCGCGCCATCAGGATTCCATTCCACCTCGGAAGCGACGAACAGATTCACGTAGAGGTTCTCGCTATCCTTGAAGTAGATGATGTCGTGGAAATCGGCAACCGCCTGCGGACGTGTTCCCGAGCAACATGCCCACGGCGCCATGTTCTTCTTCGTCGATCCACCCAGGTTGTATTCGGAGTAGTAGAAGACGCCGCCGTCCGGGTCCATCGGAATGCTCGCGCCGATTCCGTTTATGGCCAGCAGTTCGGTCCAATCGCCATACCGCGCATCGCCCGTGAACCGCTGCAAATATTTGTCCACTTTGAAGCACGCCCACGACCCGCATTGCGTCTCGAAGTGGTTGTTCGATTCCCTCAAGATCCCAGGCAGATTCTCGCGAGGCATGAGG
Organism: Candidatus Hydrogenedentales bacterium; assembly: GCA_041859475.1. GTDB lineage: Bacteria > Hydrogenedentota > Hydrogenedentia > Hydrogenedentales > SLHB01 > JAIBAQ01. The sequence continues at coordinate 2,257 of JBHEKO010000205.1, read as the reverse complement.
TTCTCGTTCGGCCCGAAGCCGCCGGTCACCCAAAGTTGCGTGTCCCACACGAAGTCGAAGCCATTCTTCAAGGTCTCGAGATAGCTCGCCTCACCGGTGACGGCATAGGCCGCGCCCAAGCTGCTCAGACTGTTCACATGGCTGTAGGCGTGATACCACCCCCCGTTCAACGGGTGCTTGAAGATATCTTCCTTGTTCTTGAGCAAGTCCCATAATTCCGTATACTCCCAGACCTTCCCGAAATCGCGATACTTCACGTCGCCCGTGGCGAGATACGCGCGATAGAGGTTTTCGCTCATGGTGTACCACTCGCCGCCGCCCGGCCCCGTGGGACGCGCATACAAACGCGCACGGTCCAAGTTCGCGATAGCCCAATCCGTGATTTTTCCGAGATGCGTCAGCGCGTCCTGCGAGCCGCAATACACGTACAAGTCCACAAGTCCGCAGACCATCTTATCGTAGTAATAGGGAGGCAACCCCGGTTCCTTCTCGATGAAGAAAAACCCGTCGGGCGCGATGCACTCCGCCCAACCGCGCATGAGCGACTCCGCCTTTTCCTTGCACGCGACATCCCCCGTCGCGGCGTACATGCGCGCCAACCCCGACAGCACTTGGCCGAACGTGTTGTGTCCGATATAGCATCCGCCCAGATCCACACCCGGCGCAGGCAATCCCGCGCGAAGACGGTAACCGCGAAGCAGGTCGTCGTTCGGCAGGCGCAGATAGAAATCGCGCACCTCATCGAACTGGCGCTTAAAATTGCCGTCGTGCAGCGTGACGCCTTTGTAGTCGAAGTTTTGCAGAATGCTCTTGCCCTGCTCCGCGGGGGCACTCTGACCAACGGTTGTCGACAGAATGGCGATCATGGCGGCACAGCCCAATGTAGTTACCACGGTAGTGTTTCCTCTCTTGGAGATTCATTCCCCCGCTCGATTCTACTCACTCGCAGTACGGGACGCCACGACGATCTGGCAGAAGCGCTGCCTGGAGAAAATTCAGCTTGGCTCCTTCGCTGATTGCCCAAAGACCTTCGCGAGCCAGGGAATCGCGCGATCCGGTCTGAAGCAATGGAACTTAGGATCGACATTGGCATACTCGAAATAAGTCTCCATCGTGATTCCTTCGGGCAGAGGGTCATTCTCCAATGGTCTCAAATCGGCGGTCGCGTATTTGTTGTAGTAGTTAACCTCCACGCGATCCTCGGCATTGTGAAGCCGGTACGCGGCGCGCACACGATTCAAGTGCGGCGTGCGCCCTCCCTCGGTGTACAACAGCGGGCGCGGTGCAAGAGAAGCCTGCAAATCCGGAGCGTCATACCACGCGAACATCCCCGGTACGACGTGGTGAAGTCCCCCGGGATAGGCGCCCAGCGCGATGGCGCGCTCGCGCCAGTCGCAACAGAAGTCGTTGTGAATAACCGCATTGACGAGTTCCGGATAGAGTACGCCCAAGGCATCGGCAGGATCGGAACCCAGCGAGTGCCCGCAGGCGGCAATGCGTTTCGCATCGACATAGTCCTGACGCCCTAGCCATTCAAGAATGTGCGCCTTCTGAAAAACCGAAATGCCCAAGTAGCTGCGGCCCGTCCAGATGGCACATGCGGACACCGCTAGGTAATCTCGCACAGAACTGCCGTGCTCGGCCATCGCTGGATTGTCCACGGCGCACGCGATGAATCCCTGTTTCGCAAAATGGAATGCCATGCGGTTGTCCTGCCACTTCCATTCCTCGCCCGGCTTTGGCTTCGAGCCGTCCAATTCGGATTCACCAGCCAGACTCTCCTTGCTCTTGCTCGAACCCGGAAAGCAAAGCACTGCGGGTGCAGGAGACTGCGCGCTGACGCCATCGGGAATTAGGAGCAGAAACGTCACCACGGAGTAAGGCTCCGGATAAGCTTCCCACTTCTGAAGTTTGTATCCATCCCGCTGCTGTTCCCAGAGCTGTCGCGGAGAAGGCGTATCGGATACTTCGGGAAGCGCCAGAAGCTCCCGCATCTTCTCCCGAATCGCGTCGCGCCACACAGGAAACTCGCCTAAGGCCATTTCAGGGGTGAATGCAAGTTTCGGTGGATTGGCCTTCATATGTGCTTGTAAAAATCCAGCGCTGTCGACGAAGCGCCCATCTTCACGCGCGCTCACAAACGCAGGATTCGCCACGGGTTTCGCTGCAGTTGGAGGTGCCTCCGAAGCTTGGGCAAGTGCGGCATCGCTGGATGCGCCGAACACTGCCGCGCCCACGGCCCCACCTCCGCACAGTT
>JBHEKO010000790.1:0-17572 GCA_041859475.1 Candidatus Hydrogenedentales bacterium | reverse complement strand
GACGGCGCGCTGTATTTTGCCGTAAAGATGTGGGCGAAGAAGCCCATCTACGCCATTCTCGAGATCCCCTCCGATTTGCCGCGCTTCGTCGAATTGCCCAACGGCAATATCATGTACATCGACGATGTCATCCGGCATCAGTTGAACGAAGTCTTCTACATCTTCGAGTACGAACGCATCGAAGCCTTCGAATTCAAGATTTCGCGCGACGCCCAATTGGACATCGACAACGACTTCAGCGAAGGGTATGCGCGCAAGATGGAACGCGTCCTTCAGCAACGAAAGGGCGGCCGCCCCACGCGGCTCGTCTACGACGAGGAAATCCCCCCCGGTCTTCTGAAACTGCTCCGGCAAGAATTGCGGATCACGGTAGACGACGCGCTCATCGGCGGCGGGCGCTATCACAACATGCGTGATCTCATGCAGTTCCCGAACCACCGCCCCGAGATGTCGTTCAAGAAGCTAACGCCCATTCCGCATCCCGTGCTGGACCGCGTAAAGCAACCCATGCTCGAGACGATCAAGAGCCGCGACTTGCTCGTAACGTATCCATATCAGTCGTTCGACCACCTCATCCGGTTGCTGCGCGAGGCGGCCATCGACCCCAAGGTCGACGAGATCAAGATATGCATCTACCGCGCGGCACGGAATTCCCATATCGTCAACGCGCTGATCAACGCCGCGAGGAACGGCAAGAAGGTCTTCGCGTCGATCGAGCTTCAAGCCCGGTTCGACGAAAAGAACAATCTCCGCATCGCGGAACAGCTCACGGAAGTGGGCGCGCGCGTCATGTTCGGCATGCCGCCGATAAAGGTTCACAGCAAACTCCTGCTGATCAAAAGGGCGGGCGTCCTGTACGCGGGGTTGTCCACCGGCAACTTCAACGAAGTCACTGGGAAGCTCTATGTCGACAGCCTTCTGCTTACGACGGACAAGCGGCTGACCATGGAAGTCGACGAGGTTTTCGAAGTATTCGACGGCGCATCGAAGATGCGCACCATGCCGATGCCCAAACTCAAGCACCTCATGATATCGCCGTTCAACTCGCGCAAGATGTTCCTGAAACTACTGGCCCGCGAAAAGGCAAAAGGCGCGGATGGGTATGTCTTCTTGAAGGTGAATCACCTGACGGACACCAAGATCCTCAAGAAGATGAGCAAAGCTGCCGACGCAGGCGTCAAAATGGACCTCGTCGTTCGCACCACCTATGCAATGCTGCCGCACGAGAATATCCGCGCCATTTCGATCGTCGACCGTTTCCTCGAACACCAGCGGTGCTATATCTTCGGCAAAGGAAAAGACCGGCTCGTCTACTTGAGTTCCGCGGACCTCATGGAACGCAATCTAGACTGGCGCGTCGAGGCCGCATTCCCGGTGTACGACCCGGAACTGCAGCAGCAGGTCGTGGATGTCATGGCCATTCAGGTCGCGGACAAGTATAAGGCCCGCGTCCTCGACGAATTCCAATCGAACCAATACGTCCGCCAAGGGGCAAGCCAATACGGCTCTCAAGTTGAAACATACCGGTACGTAAAGAAGCTCTCGGCGCAGCCGTGATGTGGCCGCCCGCCGCCAGGGGCGAACGCGTCCCACTGTACCCGTGCATCCGAGTGCCGCGCCCCACCGGTTGACGGTCCCTTTCCGTTGTGAGACACTTCCCCGTGTGTGTGCCGGTCTTGAGATTCCCCACGCCCGGCCGTTGGAGACGTGTTCGCATCGCAGCGGAATCGCTCGTGGTTTCTCCGCGGCGGCACGAAGTATTCATGTAATTTTGGAGACTCGCCATGAAACGTAAGGTACTGCTTGGACTCTGTGCAATCGCGCTCATTCTCGGATGGTCAGGATGCGGCAAGCCCACCCCTGCTCCGGAAACACCCGCTCCCGCTCCACCGCAAGTCCAGGAAGAGCCAAGCGTTCCGGCCGCCCCCGCGGCGCCTGAAGCTGCCGCGCCGGCTAAGGCCGATGGAAAGTCCGTCACCATTTACCGCGACACGTGGGGCGTACCGCATATCTACGCGGATACCGACGAGGCCGCCGCATTTGGTTTGGGCTACGCGCAAGCGGAAGACCGGTTGGCGGACATCTACGCGAACGTCCGCATCGCCTGCGGTACCGCCGCGAAGTACTTCGGAAAAGATGCCGCCGAGGGCGACCAAGCCATGCAGCTCCTCCGAAACGCGGACATGTGCAAAGAGTATTGGGACTCTGCCCCCCCGGAGCTCAAGGGGCTCGGCGATAACTTCATGGCCGGCGTGCAGGCATACGTCGCGGAACACCCTGCCCCCGCCCCCGACTGGGTGATCGATCTCGAAGGCTGGCAGTGCGCCGCCATCGGTCGCGCAATGATCTTGCGCTGGCCTATCGGCAATGTCTTCGGCGATCTCAAGCACCGCGAGCAAAAGGCAGGCGCATCCAACGAGTGGGCGGTATCTCCCAAGCGCAGCGCGGATGGATGCGGAATCCTCCTGTCCGATCCGCATTTGTCGTGGGAAGGCATGTCGGTTTTCCACGAAGCCCGCGTGCACGGCGCGAAGCTTCACATGAATGGATTCTTCCTCGTGGGTTCTCCGCTCATGGCATTCGGCCACACCGAACATATCGCCTGGGCGCCCACCACCGGCGGACCCGATACCGGCGACGTATTCCAAGTTAAGGTCGACCTGTCGAATATGCTCAGCCCGAAGTATGAGTACGAAGGCGAGTGGCGCGCCGCAAAGCCGCGCATGCTCAACATCGAAATTAAAGGCGAGAAGCCGATTACGAGACCAACCGCGGATACGCATTTGGGTCCCGTGATCGATTTGGACGAGAAGGCGGGCATTGCCTACATCGGGGCTTCGCCGTACTTCACCGAAATGGGCGCGTTCGAGCAGTCCTATCGAATGTGCCTGGCCAAGAACTGCGCCGAGTTCTACGAAGCCACGGGGATGCTGCAACTGATGGATCAGAACCTCATGTTCGCGGATCGCGATGGGAACATTCAGTACGTGCGCAATGGGCGCACGCCCATCCGGCCTTCCGGCTACGATTGGAATGCCCCCGTCCCCGCGACCGAAGCCTCCATGTGGAAAGGCATCCATCCGATAGCGGACTTGGTCCAGATCGCGAACCCCGAACAAGGCTACATGCAGAACTGCAACATCAGTCCCGCGAATATGATGAAGGGCAGTTCGATGACGCCGGAGAAGTATCCCGACTACATCTACAACGTAGGCTGGGACAATCAAAACCGTCGCAGCCAGCGCATCGTGGCATTGCTCGATGGCGACGATTCCGTAACCAAAGATGAGGCGATGGAATACGCGCTCAACGTCTACGATCTCCTCGCGAAGCCGTGGCAATCGGCGTTGAAGGCGGCGACGGAATCCGCCGGCTGGGCACGGATGAAGGACAAAGAATTCGCGGATGCCGTAAAAGCGATCATGGATTGGGACGGCTTGTTCCTGCCGGAACGGACGGTCACACCGCTCTACAAAACCTGGCGTCAGAAGTGCAACGACAAGGTCGACACTGGGGCCATCGCGGAGGGCAAACCCCTCGCCGCCGGCGACCAGGAGAACATGCTCGCCCTGTTGTTGGAGTCAATCTCGGAGATGAAGAACCGGTACGGCGCCGTCCTTGTTCCCTGGGGAGACCTCTACCGGATTGGACGCGGCGGCAAGTTCTTCCCTGCTCCAGGCGCGGACTTCGGCGGCTCTACCAGCGGCACCAACATGACCGAAACCTTGCTCGACGTCCGCAGTTCGGAAGACAAGGACAATCCGGGCAAGTACATCGCGGACAACGGCTCGATGGCCACGATCTTGATGTTCATGCACAAAGAAGGCATCGAGTCCTACACCTTGATTCCCTGGGGGCAAAACGCCAATCCGGACTCGCCGCATTACATGGACCAGGGCGAGAAGCTCTACTCGAAACGCAAAATGAAACCGACTTGGTTCACGAAAGAAGAGTTGCTGGCCAACAAGGAGTCGGAGAAGGTACTGACGCTTCCGTGACTACCAAACTCGATTCCCTGGACATCATCGCCCAAGTCATTCGGGACAACTACGGTCTCGGACGCGTCGACCGTCCGGAGCCGCTGGAAGGCGCGCACCAACGCCGGCACCGCAAGCTGTTGGTGAACACTGCGCTGGGACGGTTTCTGGCGAAGACTTACAAGCGGGACCCGTATGTCTTGGACGCGCTGCGGTTTCAACATCGGCTCTCCGAGCACCTGCTGAAAAACGGCATTCCCGTCGCAAGAGTGCAGCCCACGACCAAAGGCGTTCGCATCGTCGAACTCGACACGTGGGCGCTCGAGTTGCAGGCCTTCGTTGAAGGCGAATCTATGCAGGTTTCCAGCGACACCCTCGCGATATCGGCCCAGGCGCTGGGCCGGTTTCACGAGTCTTGCCGCGACTTTCCCCGCCCCGAACGCGACGCCCAAATGTGGCGGTTCAGCGAGGTGCCCCGCAACTCCTTCTCGTCGCTCTACGAAATGGCGAAGTCCGAAGGCGTCGACCCAAACGTCTTGAACGAGCAATGCAACCGGATCGCCCTGTTCCTGCGCGACGCGGGCGACGCCTTGAGCCTGGAAAAGCGGAGCCGCTTCGAGACGGGCCTGATCCACGGCGATTGGCACAGCGGCAACCTCATCTACAAAGACGACCGGCTGATGGCCGTCGTCGACTTGGAATTCTCCGGAGACGGCTGTTTCCTCGAAGACCTGTCCTATGCCATCTCCAACCTGTGCATCCGCACAACGATGAAGCCCGACCGCCTCAGCAAGCGGACGGACATTTTGTTGGACCAATACCAGCGATTTCGCACCTTGTCCTTTTACGAAGAGGCTGCCCTGTACTACGCCGTAGGCGTGAAACACATCGCGACCGTGTCGTACCAGATCCAGGCCCAAGGCAATCTCGTGGCAGGCTTCACCGCCGCCGCTTGGATGGAACGCCTCGCCCTGCAATGCGGCTGGCTCGCGGAACGCGCCCAGAAAATCCGCTGGGGCAAATAGAATTGTCTTCAGACCACATAGGAACCATACGGAACTCATGAGCATGCGCGTCGGATTAGTCACCCTGGGGTGCGACAAGAACACCGTCGACAACGAATACCTTGCGGGCCAGTTGGAGGCCGAGGGATGCGAAGTCGTCGTTGTTCAAGGCGATGATTCCGCGCGCATGGACGCCGTGGTTATTACCACCTGTGGCTTCATCGGCGACGCCAAGCAGCAGTCGGTCGACACAATCGTCGAGTGGACGGAGCGCAAAGCGGATGCGGACGGCCCCAAACGCGTGTTTGTCGCGGGATGTCTGGCGCAACGCTACGCCGCCGAATTGATGAAGGAAATCCCGGAGATCGACGGCATCGTCGGCGTCGGGCAGTTTCAGCAGTTGACCCGCATGATCCTGGAAAGCGACGCGCCGAAGAACGGCGTCGAGCGCGTGCCGACGGTTGCCATCTATCCGTTTATGCAGCGCCGCCGCCTCGACGCGAAGCCGCACACGTTCTTGAAGATATCCGACGGCTGCAACCATGCCTGCACCTTCTGCTCCATTCCGCTCATGAAGGGAAAGCACCGATCGGTCGCGCCGGATATCCTGCAGGAAGAAGTGCGCTCACTTGTGGCGCAGGGCGTGCGCGAATTCAACTTGGTCGCGCAAGACTTGGCGGACTACGGACGCGATCTCGGCAAGTCGTACCGCCTGCCCGAGCTACTGCGCGACGTGTGCGCCGTCGATGGCGATTTCTGGGTCCGCTGTCTCTATGTCTATCCCGGCGGCGTGACCGACGCGTTTCTCGAAGTTGTTTCGTCCGAGCGCAAGATCGCGCCGTATCTCGATATGCCGTTGCAGCACCTCGACCCGGACGTGCTCAAGCGCATGAAACGTCCGTATCGCGAAACGAACACGGCCGCGTTGGTGCACAAGTTGCGCGATGCCATTCCGGGTCTCGCCCTACGCACGACGATGATCGTCGGATTCCCCGGCGAATCGAACGAGGCCCACCACCGCATGCTCGACGAGCTCGCCGGTTTGCGTTTCAATTGGCTCGGGTCCTTCCAGTATTCGCAAGAAGACGACACCCCCGCCGGGCAAGCCGAAGACCAGGTGAGCGACCGCACGAAAGAACAGCGCTGGCGCGCCGTGATGGAGTTGCAGGCGGGAATCACGGCGGAATACACGCGTGCGCGCGTCGGCACGCGAACACGCGTGCTCATTGAGGAGTTCGACGAGGACCAAGGCCGCTACGCCGGACGCAGCAACACCGAAGCACCGGAAGTCGATGGCTGCGTCTACGTGCAAAGCGACACGGCGCTTGCCATCGGGCAATTCGTGGAAGTCGAGATTGTCGAGGCGGACGTGTACGACGTGACGGGACGCGTGGCCGCAATCCCCGCCGCTGCTACCCCTTAAGTCGCTTCGCTGCCTCGACGGTATTCTTCAGCAGCATCGCCACGGTCATGGGACCGACACCGCCCGGCACTGGCGTGATGGCCTTGGCCACCTTGCTCACCGACGCGAAGTGTACGTCGCCCGCGATGCGATATCCGGATTTCTTCGACGCGTCGGCCACGCGCGAGATCCCCACGTCCAACACCACCGCGCCCGGCTTCACCATCCGCCCCTTCACGAATTCGGGGCTTCCCAGCGCCGCGACGAGAATATCCGCCTGCCGCGTGTACGACGCAAGATTGCGCGTGCGCGAATGGCAGATCGTCACCGTGGCGTTGGCGCCTTTCGCCTTTTGCATGAGAATGGCCGCCAGCGGCTTGCCGACAATGTTGGATCGCCCAACGATCACGACGTGCTTTCCGGCAGGGTCGTAGCCATAGCGTTCGAGCAGCACTTTGCATCCGTGCGGCGTGCACGGTAGGAATCCCGGCTCGCCGATGAGCATCTTCCCCACGTTGACCGGGTGGAATCCGTCCGCGTCCTTTTCGGGGGAAATGGCGTTGACCACCTTCCCCTCGTCGATGTGCTTCGGCAACGGGCTCTGCACGATGATCCCCGTCACGCGCGGGTCCGCATTCAGTTTCTCGATGAGGTTCAGCAGCTTGCGCTCGGTGATGTCCAGGGGTAGAAAATTCGGGAAGAACGCGATCCCGATTTCCTCGGAGCCACGCTGCTTATTGCGCACATAAACCTGCATCGCCGGATCGTCGCCGACAAGCACCACGGCCAACCCAGGATGAATGCCCTTCTTATGCAGCTCCTCGACCTCGGCCTTCGCCTCGGCGCGAATCGCCGCCGCCACCTTGTTCCCGTCAATAATGCGCGCAGTCTTAGGCATCTCGTGTGGTTTCCCCTGAATGAATTCCAGTCCCAAAAACGAAGAGGTGCAGGGCCACAGTGTAGCACATCCGAGCGCGTGGACAACCGGGGTGGACGATAGGAACAACTCGCGAAGAGCGAATCGTTACGAAAGCCGGCGGCGAACGAAAACGACGCCGCCCAGCACCACTACCGCGAGGATGGCAGGGACCAGAATACGCGCCACATTCGATGAAGCGACCGTCTGCGCCACAGCCGCCATGCGCGACGCTATTGCCCCGCCGTTGCTCACTGTAACACTATCCTCACCCTGGCCCCATGCGAGATCTCCCGCTGCCGAGGCCGTGCGCCGCGACTCTGCGTCCCTTGCATCGCTCGCGCCGCCTCCTCGAGACTCCTTCATCGCGCGTGACGGCGCCTTCGCGGGGTTGCGTGTTCCGATGACATTGGACGCCGACGCCATCTGCATCGCCACGCCCTTTGCCGCCTTAGCCTGATTGAGCACTTGCACCTCAATCGTCTCGCGCATGCGTTGCGTAAGGTCGCCGAACTTCTCCGCAAACTCCGCATGCTCCTTCAAGAACTCGTCCATGGCGCGAAGGCGTTCTTCAGGGTCGTCGTACTGCCGAAGCGCCGCGCCGATAAGCGCGGCAGCCGCGTTCGTCTGATACCCCAGCACCTCTTCCAAAGCGGTGTCGGACCTCACTTCGCCGCCCGGCGTATAGCTCATAGCCTGCTCGTACATTCTGGCCGCCTCGGCAACGTCGCCCTGCTTCTCGGCCAATTGCCCCAGCGAAAACAGGCTCTCCACGGCCAGAATGTCGTCTTCCGGATAATCCTCCAGAAGCCTCGTATACATATCCTTCGCAATCTTCGGATCGACGGTCATGGCCCTGTTTGCCGCGAGTTGCCGCACGTTTTTCATGTACGGATGATCGGGCTCGTACGTGTTGATAGCGTTCGTCAGGGTGGTGAATGCCGCCTCCGGATTCGGCGGCTGGCCGGATTCCGCAAAGTCCCATTCATAGATGAAGGCGATCTGCGTCTCCATCTGCATATTGTTCGCAAATCCCGGATAGGCGTCTATGAGATCACGGTACTGCTCAATCAGCGCTTCTTTTCCTCGGGTTCGCGCATAGTCCAGCCCGATCCGGTCAAGCTCTGCCGCAATGGTCATGTAATCGAACATCGCGTCGGCCCGCGCCGTAAGCATAGGACTCCGCCCGGACACAACAAGGCAACCGCACACAACCAACGCCAATCGCAGAGTGAGTCTCTTTTGGGGGTTCATGGGGTCTCCAAATTGATCTTACCACGATACCGGGGGAGCCGTCTTCCGTTTCATCTGCTATACTACCCGCGCTGGCTGCACGATTGGTCACGCGTAGCAATCGAGGGTCTTACCGGGAAAGGCAGTGCCCATGTTCGAAGAAATCGATGGCGCGGCTGAACGAGTCCGAGATAAGCGGGCGGGCTGGGTGAATCGCCGGGATGCCGCGGAACTTCTCGGCAGGGCGGCCATGCGCGCCTTGGCCCCGCTCCATGAACTCCGTGAGGAAATGGACGTTGACGTCCGGCGCTCCATCGACGAAGCCCTCAGTCATGCCGCCGCCGTGCTAAACGGCGTAGTCCCTAGGGACGCGGCGGGCCCCGTGCCCTTGGAGGAACTCGTCCGCGCCTGCGAAAAGGCCGGCGAGCGCGAAGTCACCGCGGACGGCGACGGCTTTGCGGTCAAGATCCAATTGAAGACGGGACGCAGCCAACACGTACATGTGAAGCAGCTCAATCGAAAAGACGGCATCAAGCTCTACCAAGTCTTCAGCGTGTGCGGGAAGGCCGACGAGAAGATGTATGGATGGGCCCTGCATGCCAACACCAAAATGGCGCAAGCTGCCATTGCGCTGACGGGGCAAGGCGATGAAGAACGCTTTGTTCTCGTGAATTGCTTCCTGACCGAAGAGGTCTCCCGCAATGAGATGAAGGCCTCTATCAAGGAAGTCGCCTATCTCGCGGATTGGATGGAACAACGCCTGGGAAGTTCCGACGAATTCTGAGGAGCACTCGCCGGCCATGGACAAAGCGCAGCTTTCCTTGGACATCCGGGCAGGAAGATACGCCGGTGCTCAGCTAGCCGGTGCAGAACTGAGCGCGTGCGACCTGTCGGGGGCCAATCTCGCGGGAGCCCGCCTCTCGGGCGCCAATCTCGCCGGCGCGAATCTGCGCGGAGCCAACCTCCGCGAGGCGTTCCTCGACGCCGCCAACCTCAAAGGCGCGGACCTATCCGAAGCCGATCTCGAATTCGCCGTTCTTGGCACAGCCGATGTTTCCAATGCCGACTTCACCTGCGCCAATCTGCAGCGTGCCAACCTCGTCGGAACCAAAGGACACGGCGCGCAGTTCGACGGCGCTCGCATGTACTATTCGCGCCCAGGCAACGCGGACTTCCAAGGCGCATCGTTCGTAGGCACGGACATCCGCCGCGCAATCTTCCGCCGCGCCAATCTTGCGGGCGCATCCTTCGAAGGGGCGACAGGGCAGGCAAACTTCGAGAACGCGAACATGGAGGGCGTCCGACGATGATCGTGCGGCGATTCCTGCTGGACGTAAACGAAGCGAACGCCTTCTTGCTGGCGTGCGAAGAATCCAAGGAGGCCATGCTCGTTGACGCCGGGGCCTTCGCTCCATCCATCGCCGAATATCTTGCCTCGAACAGCTTCAGACTCGTCCAAGTATTCATCACGCACGACCATTACGACCACACCGACGGCCTCGCGAGCATCGTCGCCCGGTATGGCGCAAAAGTCTTCGCCGGAAAGCACTCCGTGGGCGGCTGCGACACGATACGGGTATCCCACGGCGACACGGTGAAGGTCGGACGCATCGAAGGCTGCGTCCGCGAGACGCCCGGGCACACGCCGGAAGGCATCAGCTTGGTCATTCCCGGCCACGTATTCACGGGCGACGCCTTGTTCGCCGGATCCGTCGGCGGAACTTCCTCGCCTGAAAACGCCAAGCGCCAACTCGAAGCGATACGCAAACACATCTTCTCTCTCTCCCCCGACACGCAAATTCACACGGGACACGGCCCCTCAAGCACCGTCGCCATCGAAAGCGGGTTCAATCCCTTTTTCGTCTAGCCAATCGCCAGCACAGCCCACGCATTTCCTCCGGCCCCGCAGTCTGCTATCATCACCCGTCGAGTCCGCGAAACCGAATAAGGGGAGAGCCTTCATGTTGCACGTTGCCTTGCTTCTATCCGCCTCCGTTCTTGCGGCCGCGCAAGATTCCGCACCACTCAAATTCGAAAGTCAGCGTATCGGCGTGGTGACGACAGAAGCCTGTTGTGTCGCCGACATCAACAATGACGGCCAGAAAGACATCGTGTCCGGCGAGTACTGGTTCGTTGGCCCCGATTTCAAGACAGCCAACAAGATTTGCGACATCCGTCGCGAATCGGATTACTACGATGATTTCTCCGACTTTCCAATGGACGTGAATGGCGACGGCTTTGTCGACATCGTGACCGGCGGCTGGTTCGGCGAAATGCTCGCCTGGCGCGAGAATCCCAAAGGCCAAGCTATCGAGTGGACCACGCACGATATCGCCAAAGTGGGCAACATCGAACGGCCTATGTTCTGCGACATCGACAACGACGGCGATATCGAAGTCATTCCGAATATGCCCGGCACGAAATACATTTCGATCTTCAAACTCGTTCGCGATGCGCAGGGCAAGGGCACGGGGCAGTTCAAAGAAACCAAAATCTTCGAGAACAGCGCAGGCCACGGTTTGGGCTTTGGCGACATCAACAGCGACACGCACATGGACATCGTGCTGAGCTGGGGTTGGCTCGAAGCACCGGCAGACCCGTACACGGGCAAGTGGATCGAGCACCGCGACGTATTCAACCTCGGCACGGCAAGTTGCCCGATTCTCACTTATGACGTCAACAAAGACGGCAAGAACGACATCATCGTCGGGCAGGCGCACGACTACGGTTTGCACTGGTTCGAGCAGAAGGCCGACGGCGCGAACACCACGTGGGTGAAGCACGACATCGACGTGGAACGCTCGCAGTACCACGACATGATGCTCGTAGATGTGGACAACGATGGCGTGGACGACCTCGTCACGGGCAAACGGTATCGCGCGCACCAAGAGGCCGACCCCGGTTCCCTCGATCCCGTGGGCGTCTACTACTTCACGATTAACGGCGGCGAGTTCAAGCGCAACACCGTCGACTACGGCCCCGCCGACAAACACAGCGGCGTAGGCATTTACTGCTGGGTGGAAGACATCGACGGCAACGGCTGGAAGGACATCGTCGCGCCGGGCAAAGAAGGTCTCTACCTCTTCAAGAACATGGGCAAGTAGCCAGCCCCTTCGGAAATGCGAGACGCCCCGGCGAAAACCGGGGCGTCTTTCTTTTCTTCCACCAAGATGGACCGGATCGGGCGAATCCGGCGAATCGGTCTTATTTCGTTGGGGAATTGACCGCCACGGCAAGTGCCGCTGCCTTGACCTCAATCGGATTCGTGTACACCCACGGGGTCCACTCGTCTAGGATCTTGAGTTCCGCTTCGATGCGGTACTTCCCCGGTTCCTTGACGGCATAATCGAATGTGCGCCCTTCCTGCGTCTCGACTGTCTCTCCGTCGCGAACCAACGTGAACCGAACGGGATAGGGCGACTCCGCCTTCAGGTTGATTCCCTCGGCCATCGTGACTTCCTCGCCCATGACGGCCTTCTGCGGCCCCGATTGCGCGTAGAAGGTGAATCCGCGCGCGTCGGCAATCATGTCGAACGCCACGAACACGCGCCCCTTGCGCAGTGCATCAAGCACGCCTGCTTCGCTCAAATCCGTGGCGAGTATGTGGTTGTTGGAGAAGCGCAAGCTGCGCTCATACGGATCGAGCTGCAACCGGAAGACTTCCTTCCCCTCTTCAAGCGGACCACGGAACAACCGCAACAGGCCGCGCGTGACCCCATTGAGGTTGTACGTATCCTTTTCCTCCCCGCTTCCCTCGAATAGCCGCAGGTTGCCTTCCTTCGTGTACACAACGTAGATTCCGTTATTCCCATGCGCGTCGCCCGCGCAGATGCCCACCATCTTCCGGTCCCGATTCAGCTCATCCCAATGCTCCAGGATTTCCGTCTGCCGCCGGAAGATCGTCCGCATGACATGGTCCGGATACTTGTTCAGCGAAAACAACACATCCGGCAGAATATCGGCAATGCTATCGCCGTTCTCCTTCAAATTCGTGTGGATATTGTAGATTTCCATCCCCGCGATCTGCGGCAATTCCCACTGCCGGTCCTCTTCGGAATGCGCAATGAACAAGAGTCCGCCGCGCTCCTCGATCGTCTTCGCAAGCGACTCCGCGTCCGCCCCGCAATCCAGGACCGTATCGTCGGGCAATCCCCACGGCATGAACCCGTGCGGCATCTCGAATCCGCGCACGAACAACACGCCATCGTTCATGCCCTTCAAGCCCAGACTGTAATCGCCCTTGCCGTCGACGCAATGATCGGACATGCAAATAAAGCTGATATCGGCGATATGCGCCGCTTCGATAATTTCCGGAAACGTAACCTGAGAATCATGCGACAACTCCGAGTGGCTGTGGCATACCCCCCGGAACTCGGTCCAGCCGTCGTCCAGTTTCACGGGCTGGTACTGGGCGCGAATCGCCTCCCACGCCGCCGCCTCTTTGGGGAAGTGATAGAACCGGTTATACAACGGCCCGCGGAACGCAAACGCAAAAAGGATGATCCCCACGACGGCCACGAACACGGCGAACCGCACCGTCCAGCGAAACAAAATGCGCAAACACCCCGGTTTCTTTTCCTGATCGCTCATGGGATTCCCCGTTCTCCTCGGTTGCTCGTCCACCCGCAACGCCGGACGATTTCACGGTCCAAATTCCGCGCAGCACCGATTATAGCAGCAACAGCATTGCGCGAACGGAAAAGCCAAGAATCACCAGTCTCCGAACGTTCATCCCCAACGCCCCGCTCGCCGCGTGCTCTGCGTTCCTCGGCGCACTCTCCCACTCTGCGTTCGAGTGGTGACTTGGCTTGACGACGGTGTTATTCCGAGCCCGCCTTAAGTCCATCCAGAAACGCCCGTTCCTCCGCATCGAACTGCTCGAACAAACGCCCCCCCGCCGCACGTAGATCGAACGACCGCCTTGGCCGCCCATCGGAATCGCCCCTGCGAACCGACCCGTTGTGGAAACACCAACCCGCCGCGCCCGACGCCCGCGCCTGCTCCAGGTCCGTGCGAAAATCCGCCGCGCTCGGCTGCCAATCGTCATACCCCCGCCGGAACGGCTCCTGATACAGGACCGGCACGCGCCGCGCGCTAGCCATCAACGAGAAATAGTGCCGCGTCTGTTCCGCCGTCTCCGATGCACTACCCGCGTAACGCCCGCGATGCGGCGCAAGAAAATCCACGCGCCCTAGCCCCAAGTATTTCGCGACTTCCTCGCCGCCGATATCGCCCCCCTGCGACGCCGTACAAAAACGCTCCGGGTCGATCCCCTTCACCGACGCGATCAAACGCCCCACGTCCTCCATCGGCACGTGCCGCGCATCGCCCACGTTGCGCTCGTTCCCAACGTCGAAATACACATTGCGATACGGCTTCAATTCCCGCGCCAACGTCTCCATCACCGCAGCGTGTTCCGCCTGCGTGCTCGGAAAATCCGGACCTTCCCCCCGCGTGACCGTCACATCGACGGCCATGCCCCGCCGCCCCGCAAACTCGCACAACCGCCGCAGCCGCGCCAAGTACGGCGCACGCGTCGACCCATCCGGCGCGACCGCGCTGACGTTGTTCTCGAACGCGTTCCACGTCGCCCACACCCGCACCCAATTGAACCCGCACTTCTTCATCTCGTCGAGGTCGCCGCCAACAACCGCCTCGTCCTCGACCGCCAGCCCTCCGTAATAACTGATCCCAAGAAGAAACACAGACCGCCCATCAAGCGTGAAGCGATCCGATTCAACACCCAGAACTGGCCCCTGCGCCAAGGCGAGAGAGGCAATGATTGCAGTAAGCATGGAAGCCGCTCACCTCCCTCTTATAAATCGGCCATTTCTACATTCACGGACGTATTTCGTCGGATTCTCCATATCATCGCGATCCCGCCACATCCCAACCGCTGGACTCGAAGTCAGGCTTACCGCGTCCGTTGCTCTTCGCTTGGGCACGATAGTCGCAACTTCCCGCCCTCGACAGGTTAGCGTCACCGTTTCGCTCCGCTCAATTGCCTCAACGATCTTGCCGAGTCTACGGCGCACATCGGTCAGTGTGGCTAACATGATCAACTCCGAAAGAGCGAATGCTCCCGAAAGGCAACGTCATCTCAACAGCTTCCCAAACTCGATATATCCGCGTCGTCCAAGATAGTCAATAACTGCTTCAGCAATTTGCTGGGCAGCGCCGCCCATTTCCATTGCCTGCCCCAGAATGCCCATGGTCGAGTCGGTCCAACTTTGGATGCGCCAGCCTTCGCGGTCGCTACGCACCAGTGCATCAAGGATCCTGACGGACTTCTCAACGTCAACTTGGGCAATCTCCGCAAGTCTTTCCACCACCCTGTCATCCAGAGGCGCCTTCGGCGCCGCTAAGAGTAACCGGTCAAGGCAGTCCAGTGCCCATTGCTCGGGAAACTTGCCGCACAAGAACCAACTCTCGAATGGTGCCGTCTCCGAATCGACTTCAACGTCCAATTTTCCCGGTCCGGCCCAATATGCGCCCCACAATTCCATAAATCGGTCGATTACCACTTGTGGAATCTCTTCATCGCCCTCTAGTGTGTCGCCAACAAAGCCTATCGCATGGCATCTGATTTCGGGATTCGCGTTCTTCAGGAATTGCCGTAGTGGTCCCGTTTCGTCGTCCAATGTAAGTCGGCCTCGCCCAAAGTAGACCATGAGGTGTTCCCCCAAGTGGTACATTGGCTGCCAATGACTCTCCTTTTGTAATTCGACGCTGCTTGCCTGCTCAACTGCAAATGCGTACTGCGCCTTGAGCAATTCGTAGTAACCAGTGCGAGGCCCGACCCACACGAGGTATGAATTCCAAGCAGCCCAACCTTCTGACTCGGGGAAAGTCTCATGGATCTTCTCCAGTCGGAATATGTGTGCTGCGTTGTCCTCCAGCCATTTCTTGTCAATCCAGATAATCAGGCTTAGTCGTGAGCCAATAATCGCCATCGCCTCGTAGGTCCTGTTTCCCGAAGCTAAATGCCATTCCAACTCTTGTCGGACTTCAGGCATCGCGTCGAAGCCTCCGGGAACAACCTCTTCGCTTCCATCTGATTGCCTGATGTGACCTGCAACCCAACGTGCGTACTCAAGGAGCGCCTCAAGTGCCTTTCCGCGAGCAGAATTGATGGCGCGCTGCAAGTAGTCATGAACCCGCGGATCTTGCTCGCTGTCACCATCCTCAATCCCCGACTCAGCACTGTCACGGCAGAGATCCCTGAGCAAGCTCCTGACTGGCTCGCGATAGTCATCCAACGAGTACCTCGGCGAACCGTCCTTCCTTGCCTCGCAGATATCCCCGACAAATCGCGATACTTCTTCTCGCGTCCATTTCCAGTCCCTGTCAACGAAGCCAAGTTCATCATCCTCCAACTCGACACGCTCTTCAGTGGGACGACTCACGACCCAGTGGCAAAGACGGAGAACGGCGGGAATGTCGATATCAGCACTACCCTTAAGTGCTTCACACATTTCCGCGATGAAGTTTCTGACATAGATAGGAGGCCGGTTCGTGAGTATATCTGCCTTCGCAGAGTATGATTTGGGATCAGTGGCAATGAGCCTTCTAAACGTGTCTGACAAGCCCTCGACGCTTGGCTCGTCATAGTGCTTGCCCGTTGGCTTCCAAGCGGAGACTATCTCAACTGCCTCATCAAAGGCCAAGCCTGCGAGGATTTCAACAGTAATCGGACTCTTGTGGCCCCAGCTCCCCCCCTCAGAACGCACGTTAAGGTCAGCCATCTTGGGTTCACCGTGCTTGGCATGCATATCGTCATAGAAAGTCCGGCGTTCCCCGCTGAGATGCGTGCGTATCCAGTGAAGCTTCTCGTACTTCCAGTAGTTGACTCTGTCTGCCCTTTCGGAGTCGGAAGCCTCCCGCCCGGTATTCCGTCTCACAGACTCATCTAAACCTGTCATATTAGGCCCTGAGTCAACCCAAGCCAGCCACTCGCGCTGCTGTTCTTGGGAAAGACTCCCAAAGCAACCTCCAACGAGTAGAGCGTACTCGTGCTTGCACTCAAAGGAGTCAAAAGCATGACGATTCAGGACACTTGCTACCACTTGGGGTAGATTCTGATCAGAGAATATCCTTGTAAGATGCAGGCCGATGCGCACAAAAATGCCTTGGGGAAATGACGACAGGATCTGGAGCGCATCGACCAGCGAAACTTGACCTTCACGGATCACAGAGTCGAAAGCCGTCACCGTGATGCCCACTATTACGCCTCCGAACTCATAGACCTTATTCTCGCGATGCTCTTCCACTGCGGGACGCCACACATACGAGTAGTTGGAGCCTAAACGTTTATGCCCAGACGCCACCATGACCGATTTGAGCCAACAGCAAAGCATCTGGAGCAGCTTGCAGGCATCGGCTGATGCAAAGAACGGGAGTACCTTGCGAATGCTCTTTTCGAACTCTCGCGGAGAAATATGTCTCTTATCATTTGTGGACATTCTGACCGTGAGTCTCAGGATTGTCAGAAAAAGGTGAGTTGATGCTTCGACTTGATTGTTCTGGCCTAGATAAGCGCAGAGGGAACATGCTTTCTCGATACACGAGTCAAGGATCCCCGACTTCGCAAGCTTGCACAGAGTATTGGTAATCTTGACCGCGCTTGCGGCTGGCATGGCCAAGGCCGCTTTTATCATATCCTCAACCACTGATGGATTGTCAGTCTCTACTGCGGCAAGTACTGTGGCAACCTCATCAGGCGCTGTGCTTGCCATTCTGGCCAGGTAACGAGATGCTGGCCACGGCGTATATCGGACGTATCCTTCCTCAATACTCTCCACTTTTGGCGGATACTTGAAGAATTTGTGCTTCACTAGGGGGGCTATCCAAAAGGGATTTTCCAACCGTGCAAAGAAATACGCTTCGTGCTGAGGAGAACTCAGACGCGATACCGTTGCCTCAACTAGCTCATTCGTTGGCTTGCCGTAGGATTTCATCGATTTCACTTAGCCCTGTGAAGAAGTCGCCGACAAAACTGTAAAGCATGTCTTCAAAAGCACTAAACTGGTTCTGTAGTTTC
>JBHEKO010000704.1:0-4976 GCA_041859475.1 Candidatus Hydrogenedentales bacterium | reverse complement strand
GTTTCATCCACAAGCGCCGCGCGCCGCGCGCGATTCACGACCCGCGCCAGCATCGAAGCGCCGCCGATATCCAGCAGCACTTTGCCGGGAAGGCGCGTGGAACCCATGCGCGCTTGGATGATGGCGACAACGCGTGGCCTGGGAAATGCGGATGTGCTCATGGCGCGATTCTATGCCGAGGAAGGCGCGAAGGCAAAGAGGGGTTGGGGTTTGGGGTTTGGGGTCGTTCAGAGACCGCAGACGACTTATACGACTTATAGGACCTATAAGTCCTATAGGTCCTATAGGTCCTATAAGCAGCTCCAGCCTTTTGGCGAGTGCGAGATCCCTTTTCCCTTATGAAAACGGATCCCTATGCGCGATGGTTTCGTCCCGGCCAGGGCCGACGCTGATGAGGCTGATCGGCACGCCGATCAGCTCTTCGATGCGGTGGAAGTACCGCTTCGCGTTTTCGGGCAGGGAGTCCCAGGTCCGGCACGCGGTGATATCTTCGGTCCAGCCCGGCATTTCTTCGTAAACGGGCTTGACCTTCTCAAGCTTGTTCACCTGGGACGGGAAGACGGTCGTGCGTTGTCCGTCAAGTTCATACGCCGTGCAGATGAGAAGCGGATTGATGGTGCTGAGCACGTCCGGCTTGGTGAGTACGACATTCGTCGTGCCGTTGAGCATGGCGGCGCGCTTGAGCTGCACGCAATCAAGCCAGCCGCAGCGACGCGGCCTGCCCGTAGTGGCCCCGAATTCCTGGCCGCGTTTGCGGAGGAGCTCGCCGGTTTCGTTCAGCAACTCGGTCGGGAAAGGTCCTTCGCCGACGCGCGTGCTGTACGCCTTCACGATACCGATAACGCCTTTGACGTCGCGCGGGCCGACGCCTGCCCCGGCGCATACGCCTCCGGCGAGGGTCGTCGAGCTGGTGACATACGGAAACGTGCCGTGGTCGATGTCGAGCATAGAGCCTTGCGCGCCCTCAAAGACGAGGCGCTTGCCCGCCCCGAGGGCTTCATGGACCAGCGTCACGGCATCGATCACGAACGGGCGCAGCCGGTCGGCGTAGACGGAGTACTGGGCATAGATCTGGTTCGCATCGAAGGGCTGCTCGTTAAAGGTATTCTGCAACAGGGCGTTCTTGTACACGAGGGCCTCGCCCAGCTTTTTTCGGAAGACGTCAGGCTCGACGAAGTCCGCGAAACGGATGCCGAACCGGTCCGCCTTATCGGCATAGGTGGGGCCAATGCCGCGGCCCGTCGTGCCGATCTTCTGTGAGCCGCGGAATTTTTCTTGCGCGGCATCGAGTAACTTGTGATACGGCATGATGACGTGGGCGCCCGAGGAAATGAACAAGCGGCCCTCGTAGCTGCATCCAGAAAAAATGAGATTGTCGAGTTCGCGGCACACGACTTCGGGATCGAGGACGGTGCCGTTTCCGATGACGCACACCTTGCCCGGGTGCAGGATGCCGCTGGGAATCAGGTGGAGGATGGTCTTCTTGCCGTTAACGACGACCGTGTGTCCGGCGTTGTTGCCGCCTTGGTGGCGGACGACCATGTCCGCGTTTTCGGTGAGGAAGTCGACGATCTTGCCTTTACCTTCGTCGCCCCATTGCATGCCGACGATGACATAGCCAGCCATGTCGCTCCCTCCTCTTGGGCGGAGCAGTTGCGCGGTCGCACTGCGCCCGGCCTACCCCGCGTGTAGAATTTCGGATCTATTTGGTGCCGGGCTTACCGAGATTGATGCCGGCTTGCTTGAGTTCGGCTTCTTGAAGCTGCTGGGCGCGCATAACGTAGGCGCGCTGCAATCCCGCAACGGTTTCGGTCAAGACGCCTTCTTCTTCCGGCGTCAGATTGTTCTTCGTTTTGGCGCGGAGCACCAACAGGATGTCGATGAGAAACTTCGCCTCGGGCAGATTGACCATGACCTTCTGGGAATCGGGAGGCATGATCAGGCCCAATGCAAACGCTGCCGGAGTGGCAAGCGATTCGACGAGCGTCGCAAACGTGACCTCGTCCAACTCCTGCCCTTCGGCTTCGGCATCTTCCGTCTCGGCGGCGGGTTCCGCGGGGGCGGTCTGTTTCAGCGCTTCTTCTTTCTCGCGCTGAACCTGGGCCTTCCAGCCTTCATCGATAAAGATCTTGGGTTCGTTGTCGGCCATCGGTCGCATCTCCTCGGCGCAACGGGCACACGGGACGGCGCGCAGGCGCGCGCCGTCCCGATCCTCCCGTCAATATGCGCAGTCGGACCGCTGCTTACTTCTTGTTCTTATGCCGGTTGGCGCGACGCCGCTTCTTGCGCTTATGCTTCGCAATCTTCGCGCGCCGTACCTTTCTTCCACCTGCCATGCGCCACTCTCCCTAGGCTGGGGTCCGCCACCGGCCCCGTTAATGCGTCAACCAATGCCCGTCGGGCATCGAGTAGTCCCACAGTTCGTCTTCCGTGAAATAGATCCCGATCTCGCGCTTCGCCGTATCCGGCGAATCCGACGCGTGAACCAGGTTGTTCTGTACCGTCAATCCAAAATCGCCGCGAATCGTGCCGAAATCGGCTTCCGCGCTGTTCGTGGCCCCGTTGAGTTTCCGAACCACGGCCACGGCATTCTCGCCTTCCCACACCATTTGAATGGTCGGACCCGACGTGATGAACGCCACTAGGCTATCGTAGAACTTCTTGCCTTGATGTTCGGCATAGTGCTTGTCGGCGAGCTGGCGCGAAACGATTTGCATCTTCATGCCGACGAGTTTGAGGCCCTTGGCCTCATAGCGCCGGATGATCTCGCCGCAGAGGCGGCGTCCGACTGCGTCGGGCTTGATCATCACGAAGGTTCGTTCAATTGCCATTCAATACCTGCTTCCAAGAACTCGTAAACACCCGTCTGCAACCTGCTCCGCACCCAAGACATACCTACCCGGATTCCGGCTATTCGCTTGGGTACCCAAATGAAGGGCGGGCTGCGAGAGACAGAGCAAACCGCGAGAGTGTAGCAAATATCGCGGAGAGACTGCAACCGCCCGTTTACGTTCGGGAATGGGATGTCTCTTGTCTCGCGGATGGCTGCGTCCTAGAATGAGTCGATCGGTCACGAAACGAGAGGTGGCGGCTTATGGCGATGGGATTCTGGATGGGCAACGACATGAACGTGCGCGGCGACGTTCAAAGAGCTCCGCAACGGGACGTTTCGCTCGATCTCAAGGAGTTGCGGCACGAAATCGCGCGGCTTCAGTTGATGAACCAGGCGCTTTGGGAGTTGCTTCGGGGGCGATTGCAGCTTACCGAGGCCGATCTGGAGAGCAAGGCAACGGAGATCGATCTGCGCGACGGCGTGAAAGACGATGCCATCACGATTACTCCGTTGAAATGTCCGACTTGCGGCCGTGTGTCGTCGTCGCGGCATTGGAAATGCCTGTATTGCGGCCTGGAGTTCGAAAAGCCCGCGTTGGGTTAGAATGGCGGAGGGCGGACATTCCTGTCCGCCTCTTGATTTGTATTGGTTTGTTCTTGGCAACCTGTCTTCCTCATCTTCTACCCGATTGGGCGGGCCGGAAATTCCAAGCAAGATATTGGCGGGTTGGAAAACCCGCCCTCCGAAGATGCGCGGAATGAAGAGGGGGCGCGTGCGGGTTGACTCTTCAGGTTCGGGCGTCACTGTGTTTCAGTAGTAAGGGCGAAATGCGCCCGGCAACCGTTTAAGGAACGATCATGATCACGGAAAAGCAAGTCCTCGATTCCATGCGGCACATCATCGACCCCGACCTGGGCCGGGACATCGTGTCGCTGGGATTTATCAAGAAACTTCGAATCGACGGCGGGAAGGTGTCGTTCATCGTCGAACTGACGACGCCCGCGTGCCCGGTGAAAGAGACCTTTCGGACGCGGTGCCACGAGGCAGTGAGCGCGATCCCCGGCGTCGAATTCGTCGACGTGACCATGGGCGCGATGCAGCGCGGGGCGCGCAACGCCCCCTCGATGAACACCTTGGAGCAGGTGGACGCCATCATCGCGGTGTCGGCATGCAAGGGCGGCGTGGGCAAATCGACGGTTGCGGCGCAGCTTGCGCGGGCGATGCAGCGCGAAGGTCTACGCGTCGGTCTGCTCGACGCGGATATCTACGGGCCGTCGATTCCGACGTTGTTTAACATCCAGCATCCCAACGTCGGTATCGTGGACAACATGATTCAGCCCGTGGACACGCACGGCTTGAAGGTGATGTCGCTGGGATTTCTCTTGGGCGAGGCGCCCGCCGTGCTGCGAGGCCCCATTGTCTCGGGATACACGCAGCAGATCCTGCGCCAGACCAATTGGGGCACGCTCGATTATTTGATCATCGACATGCCTCCGGGCACCGGCGATATCCAATTGACCATCGTGCAGCAGGCCTCCCTGGACGGCGCGATCATCGTGACGACGCCGCAGGCCTTGTCGTTGGTGGACGTGGCCAAGGGCATTCTGATGTTCGAGAAGGTCAACGTGCCCGTGATGGGCATCGTCGAAAACATGTGCTCGTACACATGCGACGGATGCAGCAAGGTGCATTATCCGTTTGGACGCAGCCAGAGCACCTTGCAGCAGCGGTTCGGCTTGCCGACCTTGGCGGAACTGCCGATACTCCCGGGGATTTCCGATATGTCGGACCCGAACGCGGGCGCGGACTTGGAGGCGATCCGCACGCTGGCGGAGAACCTGCATCGTGCCGTCGGAAAGAGCCGTATCGGCGCGGAGCAACGCCCCGAAGTCACCGCGCAGGATGGTGTTATCCGCATCGCCTGGAGCGACGGCAGCGTGAGTTCTATCCCCAGTTACGACGTGCGCTGCGCGTGCCCCTGCGCGGTGTGCGTGGACGAAACGACCGGACGTCCCCTGCTGGACCCGGCAAACGTCGCGCGGGATATCACGGTTGAGTCGATGCAGCAGCTCGGCAACTATGCGGTGGCGTTTGCGTGGAGCGATGGCCACACGACGGGCATCTATTCGTGGGATTTCCTGAA
>JBHEKO010000657.1:0-4597 GCA_041859475.1 Candidatus Hydrogenedentales bacterium | reverse complement strand
ATCAAGTCGGCGGCGATCATCCGTCTCGCGTCGGACGAACTCGACGAACTCATCCAAAGCAGTCTGAAGCACATTCACTCGCATGAGTTCACGTTGAGCGTGTATTTCGGGCGCAACGTGGCCAAGCGCTACGACAAGCTCGCGGGCTACATCTTCCGCTTGTTCCAATGCCCGTTGATGCGCGCGAATTTCGTGCACACCGAAGACGAGGGCTGGCAATTGCGGAGCCTGCGGGTCATCTCCGCGAACGAAATCCCGGAGACGCACCACCCCTTCGTGATTGAATTGGCCGCCGACTACTTCCGGCGGTACCGGCCGGGCACGTCGTGGCGAACGCAGTCGCGGTACGATATCGCGATTCTGCACAGTACCACCGAATCCGATCCGCCATCGAACGAGCGCGCCTTGAACAAGTTCATCAAGGCCGCGCGCGAACTCGACATGGACGCCGAGTTGATCGAAAAAGACGACTACGGCTCGTTGCCGCAGTATGACGCCTTGTTTATTCGCGAAACGACTCTCGTCGATCACCACACGTATCGGTGGTCGCGCCGCGCCTTCGCGGAAGGCATGGTCGTGATCGACGACCCCGACTCCATCGTCAAGTGCGGCAACAAGGTGTATCTGACGGAACTGCTCGACCTGCACCGTGTGCGTATCCCGCGCACGCTCATCGTGCACAAGGCCAATGTGGAAGACATCATTCCCAAAATCGGGTTGCCGTGCATTCTCAAGAAGCCCGACAGTTCCTTTTCGCTTGGCGTCTACAAGGCGGCCGACGAGGCCAGTCTGCACGACAAGATCGAGGAGTTGCTGGCCGAGTCCGACTTAATCGTGGCTCAGGAGTATTTGCCCACTACCTACGATTGGCGCGTAGGCATCCTTGACGGCAAACCCCTTTACGTGTGCCGCTACTACATGGCCGATAATCACTGGCAGATTCAGCGAACGGACCAGGTCGGCAAGAAACATTACGGCAAAGTCGATACGCTACCCGTGAGCGAAGCGCCCCCCGAAGTCGTCAACACGGCCATGCGCGCGGCCAAGCTGATTGGCAACGGCTTCTATGGCGTCGACCTCAAGGAAAGCGGACGGCGAACCTACGTGATCGAAGTGAACGACAACCCCAGCATCGACGCCGGGTTCGAAGATCGCGTCCTCAAAGACGAGCTATACCTCAAGGTAATGGAAGTCTTCCTGCAACGCCTCGAGAAACTCACGGAAGCAAAGCCCGACAAATGAACCCTCCGCTCTGCTTGCATCTATTCGAGGGGTTCGGCGTCGAACTCGAGTATATGATCGTCGACCGCGACACCCTGTCGATTCGCCCCATCGCCGATAAACTGATGGAAGCCGCAAGCAACGTGCGCGATGAGAGCGGACCGGCGATCGCAGTCGAGCGCGGGCTGCTGAGCTGGTCGAACGAACTTGCACTGCATGTCGTCGAACTCAAGACGACCGGCCCCGTGCCCACGTTGGATGGCGTTTACCGCACGTTTCAAGCGCAAGTTGGCGACATCGATGCCTTGCTTGCGCCGTTTGGCGCGCGTCTCATGCCGACCGCCATGCATCCCTGGATGAACCCGCTCGCCGACACGCAACTGTGGCCGCACGAGAACACCGAAATCTACCGGGCGTTCGACCGCATCTTCGGATGCCAGGGGCACGGCTGGTCGAATCTGCAGAGCGTGCATCTCAACCTGCCGTTTGCGAACGCGGACGAGTTCGGCAGGCTGCATGCCGCGATTCGACTGCTCATGCCTATCATGCCCGCGCTTTCGGCGAGTTCGCCCGTCTACGAACTGAAAATCGGCGATTCGTTGGACAATCGTATGGACGCCTACCGCGCCAACTGCGCGCGCGTGCCGTCCGTCACGGGGCGCGTGATTCCCGAGCCTGTCTTTTCTCCCGAGGCATACGAACGCGATATCCTTCAGCGCATGTACCGGGATATTGCGCCCTACGATCCCGAGGGCACGCTGCAGGAAGAATGGCTGAACGCCCGCGGGGCCATCGCGCGTTTCGACCGCAACACGATCGAGATTCGCGTGCTCGATATCCAAGAATGTCCGCAAGCCGACCTCGCCGTCGTGACCGCTATCGCCGAGGTGCTGCGCGCCCTGTGCGCGGAACGGTTCATCGAGTACTCCGAACAGATGACGTGGGACGTCGAGCCGCTCTTCGCGATTCTGCAAAATGTCGTCCGCGATGCGGAATCGGCGGTCATCACGAACACGCACTACCTCAGGGCCTTCGGCATGGACGCTCCCTCCGCAACCGCGGGCGAATTGTGGCAGCACCTGATCGCTGCCGTCTTTCCCGATGGCGTGCCCGCCGCGCTGGAACCGTTGAACCACATCGCGCGGCATGGGTCGTTGGCGCGCCGCATCCTGCGCGCGATTGATGGCGACGCGTCGCGCCCGCGCGTCAAGGAAGTATACGGAAGGTTGTGCGAGTGCCTGGCGTCTGGGGTGATGTTTTAGCGGGACAAGTACAGACAAGGACGGAGGCGCACACACAAACACAGACAAGGCCGGACGTTTCGGCGAAACGCCCCTACCTCGTGCAATTTCCTACTCGGTTGGCTGCGGATTGGCGGACTGGTCTTCGAGTTCTTGAGGGGGTTCTTCGTCGTCCAATGCGATCAGGGGCAAGGGCGGATTGAAGCGGTGAATCAAATCCGCCATGTTGGCGCGCAGAGGCGGGGCCTCGGCGGCGGAGACTTCTTCCAGCAAAGGCCGCAACAGCTCATCCTGACGTAGCGCCGACGGCTCGCGTCCTGATTCCCGAAGCGAGTGCACAACGTCGCCAATCGTGATCTTGTGGATGGACCGCGAGGGTGCGTACGTCACCGGTTCGGTGCTGCATCGCCGCACAAGCCCTACCTCTTCCAACAGGTCAAGCGTCTGGTTGATCAATCGCGTGGGCACGTTCCACTCTTGAGCTGCGTCGGCGACGGCCAAGCCCGATTCGCCCGAATCAAAGCGGCGGCATACCTCGACCATCGCGCGCAGACCGACGGCCTCGCGATAAGCATGACTCGCGCCCGCGGCGTGCCGCTCCATCGCGAAGGTCTTTTCATTCTGATAGGCAAACGTCAATTCCGCGCCGAAGAGCAGGATGATCCAACTGATGTGAATCCACATGAGCAATAGAGGGAACAGCACGAAGCTCGAGTAAACGAGGCTGTTTCGGCTCACGCCGATCTGAAGCTCGACGTAGGCCCACGAGGTCAGGCACCACAAGGTGCCCGCCACGACCCCGCCGAGCAACGCATATCGCCACATCACCTTCGTGTTTGGGACCATCGCGTAGAGCACCGCGAATGCAGCCCAGATCACGATGTATTGAATCCCGCGAAGGCCGTAGGCCAACACGCCGAGACGCTCTGCGATGGGTCCACTCGTCAACACGGCGGTAACGCTCAATACGCCGGCAACCAGGAAGGGAAGCAGCAGCACCACCATCATGTAGTCGCTGAAAATACGATACCACGAGCGCGTCGCTTTCAACCCCCATATCGCGTTGAACGCCGATTCGATATTCCACATGAGGCCAAACACGGTCGCAAACACAAACAGAAGCCCAAGCGTCCCCATCTTGCTGAAGTCGACGCTTTCAGTTGCCCGCGCCGCAATCCACGCGACAGGGTCCACGTCATTGGGGTTGGGGGCTTCCCTCTTCAACTCGGGGAAGACCCACTCCAACAGCATGGCTGCGACCTGTTTGTTTGGGTCCACGTTCTTCGCGGCCGGGGCGCTGGTCGAAGTGTCCGCAGGCACGGTATTTGTTTGAGGCGTGCTTGTCGCAGGCGTCGCTTTGGGCGCTGCGTCTATCTCCTCGGTCTGTACACGGCGATCCTCGACCATCGACAACACGAGGTTCGAAATGTCCGCGCCGAGGTTCAATTGCTGGATTACGAAAAAGATGATCGCCAGGAATGGAACGATCGAGAGGGTCGTGGTAAACGTGAGCGCCGCGGCCCGCAGAAGCAGCGCCCCTTGCAGCAGGTTCTGCATCAGCAGGATTACCACGCGCACTTGTTTGATGATGAGTCCGTGGGGAATCTGCTCACCGGGCCGGCCGATGTACCAAATATCGTGCGTAACGAAGCGGCGTCCCCGCTCCAAGGCGTCCAAGCCGCTCTGTATGTAGCTGATCATGCGCCCATGCTACACCGCGTGCCGTGCCACGGGCAATGGAGAGCTTCGATTATCGGCGGGGTGATGCAGGGGGCGTTCATAGGATCGATCCGTCGGATCCGACCGATGCGTCATACTCTCGGGAAGACGAACCCGCGCCGCGCAACCCCTTCAAAGTTGAACACAGCCCACCCACAGGACTATACAATGGACGACCAGCATGCGCGGACGCCGTCGTTCCGCGCGCCTGCAAACGGGAAAGGGGAGCAAAAATGCGGGGAATTCTCGTAGCACTATGTTTACTGAGCGTCGGTTGCGCGACCATGCAGCCGAAAGCAGCCAAGACCGAAATCACGTTGCCTTCGATGTTCAGCGACCACATGGTCGTGCAACAAGGCAAGCCCGTCATGGTGTGGGGCAAAGCGGCCCCGAAGGCCCGGGTACAGGTTGCCCTC